>PLDP01000108.1:2307-8004 GCA_003136795.1 Actinomycetota bacterium | reverse complement strand
GCCGCTCCGGCGGCCTACTTCGCGATTCTCGCCTTCACGAGCTAGCGCCAGCGATGGACGGTGTGCCAGGTTCGGCCGCTGTCGTTGGTCTCGATCAGCCGCCGCACCTCGCGGCCACCAAGGGCGAGAACGACGAAGCCGATGCCGCCCGGAAGCACGGCTCCGGAGTGCCCAAAGTCCCTCTCAGGTACCGCGATCTTGGGCAGACCCGTCCATTGGTAGCCACCGTCGCGCGTGACGTAGAGGGTGCCTCGCGACTCCCAGATCAGGCCAAAGCCGTCGTCGGCCATCGCCAGGCCCTCCGGGTATCCGTAGCTCGAGATTCCGCCGTACGTCGGCCCACTTCCAGGAAAGGCGGTTGAAGCGATGCGCTTCCAGTGACCCGCGACCAACTTGTAGACCGCCTTGCTCTGGTTGCCCGTGCCCGCCACGCCGACGCAGAGCGCCCACTTCTTTCCGTTGGGAGTGCTGACGACCTGGTTCGCTTTGTAGAAATTGGCGCCTTTCGGGCAGGGAGTCGGAGAACTCGTCGGTGGGGGGTGCACGCGCCAGGTCCGTCCGCCGTCGAGGCTCCGAACGGCCACGCCGTCAGCGAAGCGTGCCCACTCGACGTGACCGGCAATGCTCACCGACACGACGGCCTGGTTCGTTGCGAGCAGTACGCGCCACGTGTGGCCCCCGTCGGACGTCGCCGAGATCGTCCCCTGTGGGCGGCAACCGAAGCCGGAGTTCGCCGCGCAGGCTGTCCAGCCGGTGCCGAGGAGCCCGTGCTTCGCGTCGCGGAACGCGACGGCGTTCGGAACCAGCGCAACGCGGGGCGGGTTCGCCGGGATCGCCAGCGTGACCAGGGCCGTTGCGAACCAGAGTCCCACGCCCGAACGATAAACGCGCTCCGAAGAGGTGTCTGACACCGAGGTGTCGGACACCGTTGCGGCCCTCCACGGGCACACTGTTCCCATGACCCGCGTCGCCCTGCTCGGCGCCACCGGCTCGATCGGCCGCCAGGCGCTCGAGGTGATCGAGGCGAACCCGGAGCTCGAGCTCGTGGCCGCGACCTCGGGCCGGACGCCGATCGACGGCCTCGCGCCGCTGACCCAGGTCGGCGGCGACCCCGCGGCGCTGCTCGAGCGCGCCGCGCCCGACATCGTGCTCAACGCGACGCTCGGCTTCGCGGGGCTGCCGGCGACGATCTGGGCGCTCGAGCACGGCGTGACACTCGCGCTCGCGAACAAGGAGAGCCTCGTCGCCGCCGGCGAGCTGGCACTGGCCGCGCGCGAGCGGGGCGGAGGCCTCTTGATCCCCGTCGACAGCGAGCATTCCGCGCTCTTCCAGTGCGCGCAGCTCGGCGAGCCCGAGAGCCTCGTGCTGACCGCGAGCGGCGGCCCGTTCCGCGGGCGCACGCGCGAGGAACTGACGGACGTCACGGCCGAGCAGGCGCTCGCGCATCCGACGTGGTCGATGGGCGCGAAGATCACGATCGACTCCGCGACGCTGGCGAACAAGGGCCTCGAGGTGATCGAGGCGCACTTCCTGTTCACGATTCCGTACGAGCGGATCGAGGTCGTCGTGCATCCGACATCGATCGTGCACGGCGTCGTGCGCTTCCGCGACGGCGCGTCGATCGCGCACCTCGGCTATCCCGACATGCGCGTCCCGATCTCCTACGCGCTGACCTACCCGGAGCGCGCCGAGACGCCGATACCCGCGCTCGACCTCACCGCCGGACCGCTCGAGTTCTTCCAGCCGGACGTGGTGACGTTCCGCATGCTCGCGCTCGCGCGCGAGGCCGGCGAGCGCGGCGGCACGTATCCGTGCGCCTACAACGCCGCCAACGAAGTCGCGGTCGCCGCGTTCCTCGAGGGGCGGATCGGTTTCCTCGACATCGCGTCGCTCGTCGAGAGCGTGCTCGGCGAGATCGACGGCGCGCCCGCGCGCGACCTTGACGAGCTGCGCGACGCCGACCGGAAGGCACGGGAGCTCGTATGGGTCTCGTAGCCGCGATCGTCGGGCTCGCGCTGCTCGTGATGATCCACGAGGCGGGGCATTTCTTCGCGGCGCGTGCCGTCGGCATGACGCCGCGCAAGTTCTACCTCGGCTTCGGGCCGCCGATCGTGAAGACGGTGCGCGGCGGCGTCGAGTACGGGATCGGCTCGATCCCGCTCGGCGGCTACGTGAAGATCCCCGGGATGAACCGCCCGTCGCCGGGCGACCTGACGGCAAGCCTGCAGCCGGCGGCGCGCGAGCGGCTGCGATCGGAGCTGGCACGGCTCGACGTCGCGCTCGAGCGCGGCGACGACGACGGCGCGCGCTCTGCCCTCGAGGAGCTTCGCCCGGAGGTCGGCACGTCTCGGATGTGGCAGGAGCTCGAGTGGGCGCTCGCGCCGGACGCCTATTGGCGGCAGGCGACGTGGCGGCGCCTCGTGGCGATCGCCGCCGGGCCCGCCGTGAATCTCGTCTTCGCCTTCGTGCTGTTCGCGGCGCTGTTCGTGGTCGCCTCGACGCGTGACACGAACGTGATCGGCAGTGTCGTCTCGGGGACGCCCGCCGCCGCCTCCGGGCTGCACGTCGGCGACCAGGTGCTGAGCGTGGCCGGAGTGAAAGTGACGCCGAAGGAGATTCCCGCGCACATCCGCGCCACCGACGGCCATCCATTCCGCTTGCTCGTCTTGCGGCACGGCCGCCGCGTCACGATCGGGCCGGTGCGCGCGAAGCTGACGCAGGGGGCTTACCGCATCGGGATCGCAATCGAATCGCGCACCGGTCCTGGCGAGTCGCTGCCGGCTGCCGCGGTCGATTCGGTCCGCCTCACCTGGTCGGTTACGACCAGCACGGTGAGCGGCATGGCCCACCTCGCCACGGGACGCGACACCAACCAGGTGTCGAGCTCGGTCGGGATCGTTCGCGTTTCCGCCCAGGCGTGGCGGCAGGGGCTACGCGATTTCCTCTTTGTGCTCGGCCTGATCAGCCTCGCGCTCGGCCTTCTGAACTTGCTGCCCGTGCTGCCGCTCGACGGTGGCCACATCGTGATGGCTCTCGTCGANNGTCTGACACCACTGGTGTCAGACACCCGGGCGGGGGCTAGCCCGGTACCCTGAGCTCGTGGCCAGCGAGCGTTCGGTAACGGTCGGCGGCATCAAGATCGGGGGCGGCGCGCCTCCGGTCGTCCAGTCGATGACGCTGACCAAGACGCACGACGTCGAGGCGACGATCGCGCAGATCGCCGCACTGGCCAGCGCCGGCTGCGAGATCGTTCGCGTGGCGGTGCCGAAGGGCGAGGACGCCGATGCGCTCCCGAAGATCGTGCGCTTGTCGCCGATCCCTGTGATCGCCGACATCCATTTCAACGCGAGCCTCGCGCTGCGCGCAATCGATGCGGGTGTCGCCGCCGTGCGCATCAACCCGGGCAACATCGGCGGCGCTGACAAGGTCGAGCAGGTCGTGCACGCCGCGAAGGCCAAGGGCATCCCGATGCGGATCGGCGCGAACTCGGGCTCGCTGCCGAAGCATCTCGAAGGGCTCGCGCAGCGGGACCAGGCCGAGGCGCTCGTCGAGGCCGCGCTCGAAGAAGTGCGGCTGCTCGAGAGCCTCGACTACCGCGATTTCAAGATCTCGGTCAAGTCGAGCCACGTGCCGACGATGATCCGCGCCTACCGGCTGCTCGCCGAGAAGGTGCCGTACCCGCTGCACCTCGGTGTCACCGAGGCCGGCACGCCCTTCTCGGGCTCGATCAAGAGCGCCGTCGGCATGGGCGCGCTGCTCATGGACGGAATCGGCGACACGATCCGCGTCTCGCTGACCGCCGACCCGGTTGAAGAGGTGAAGACCGCCTTCGAAATCCTGAAGGCGCTCAACCTGCGCGAGCGCGGGCCGGTGATGATCGCCTGCCCGAGCTGCGGCCGCGACAACGTCGGCGTGCAGCAACTCGCCGAGCGGGTCGAGGAGCGGCTGCGCACCTACCCGCAGGCCTTCGAGGTGGCGGTGCTCGGCTGCGCGGTGAACGGCCCTGGCGAGGCGGGTGACGCCGACTTCGGCATCGCCGGCGGACGCGACGTCGGCTTCGTCTACGCGCACGGCCGCGTGCTCAAGAAAGTGTCGAGCGACATCCTGGTCGACGAGCTCTTCTACGAGATCGACAAGTGGATCGGCGAGGGCATGTTCCGCCCGAAGCGCCTGAAGATGGCGAAGCCGGCCGCGCTCGCGATGGCGGAAGCCTCCGCCATTCCGCTCGAGTAAGCACCCGGCACGTCCGACCCGGCGTCTCGGTAGCCTGGGTCGGCAACATGATCGCCCGCGCCTCACACCTCTTCCTGCCGACCCTGCGCGACGCTCCCGCCGACGCGGAGGCTGTCAACCACAAGCTGCTCGTGCGCGGCGCGTTCGCGCGCCAGGTCACGGGCGGCATCTGGACGTTCCTGCCGCTCGGCTGGCGCGTGCACCGGAAGATCGAGCAGATCATCCGCGAGGAGATGGACGCGATCGGCTGCCAGGAGATGCTGATGCCGGTCCTGACGCCGTTCGAGCTCTGGCAGCAGACCGGCCGCGACTTCATCCAGGAGATCTTCCGTCTGAAAGACCGGAAGGGCGCCGACTATGTGCTGCCGATGACGCACGAAGAGACGGTGACGTTCCACGCGCGCGAGCTGCAGAGCTACCGCCAGCTGCCGCAGATGCTCTACCACATCTCGATCAAAGAACGTGACGAGCCGCGCCCGCGCGCGGGGCTGATCCGCCTGCGCGAGTTCATCATGAAGGACGCGTACTCGTTCGACCGCGACGATGCGGGACTCGCGGCGAACTTCGAACTGCAACGCGGCGCGTACGAGCGCATCTTCGAGCGCTGCGGCCTGAAGACCCAAGGTGTCGAAGCGGAGTCGGGAATGATGGGCGGCAAGGAGTCCTACGACTTCCTCGCACCCGCGGCCGCCGGCGAGAACACCCTCGTCACGTGCGAGAACGGCGACTTCGCGGCGGACATCGAGGTTGCGCGCAGCATCCCGCGCGCACCGACGTTTCCGGAGAGGCTGCCGGCACCGGCCGAGGTCGAGACTCCCGGCGTGAAGACGTGCGAGGCGCTCGCGGAGTTCCTTGGCATCGACGTCGCCGCCACGTCGAAAGCGATGCCGGTCACCACCGATGACGGCGTCGTGCTCGCGCTGATCCGCGGCGACGACCGCATCGAGCCGGCGAAGCTCGACGCGGCACTCGGCAAGCAGTCGCGCCCCGCCACCGACGACGAGATCCGCGCCGCGTTCGGCGCGAGCGGCGGCTCGCTCGGCCCGGTCGGGTTCAAGGGTGAGGTCGTCGCGGACGAGACGCTGCGCGACGGTCAGTTCGTCGCCGGCGCGAACCGCGACGGCTGGCACCTGCGCGGCGTGGAGGCGGGACGCGACTACGAGACGCGCTTCGCCGACCTGCGTCAGTCGACCGACGACGACACCTGCCCAAACTGCGGCGGGCGGCTGCTCTTCGAGACCGCGATCGAGGTCGGCCACATCTTCAAGCTCGGGACGCGCTACTCCGAGGCGCTCGGCGCGACCTTCCTCGACGAGGAAGGGCAGGAGCGGGCCTTGGTCATGGGCTGCTACGGCATCGGCCTCGCGCGCGTGCTCGCCGCCCTCGTGGAGCAGAACCACGATGAGCAGGGGATCATCTGGCCCGCGAGCGTCGCGCCGTACGATGCGCACGTGGTCGTGCTGG
>PLDP01000108.1:0-2296 GCA_003136795.1 Actinomycetota bacterium | reverse complement strand
CGGGCGACCGGCGAAGAGCGACGTGTGAATGTTGCCGACCTGGGCACGGTGGTCTAGATGGCGAAGCGTCGCCGCTATGCGTCTGAGTCGTTCGGTCCCGCCGTGGAGCGGCTGATGAACGAGACGGGCGTCACCTATCGGGGTCTCGCCTCGAAGACCGGCCTGTCGGCGGGCTACCTGAACCACCTCGTGCACGGGAACCGGCCGGTGCCGTCCAACGACGTCGTGGAAACGCTCGCGAGGGCCCTCGACGTCGAGGCCGAGCACTTCCGGGAATACCGCGTGCGGGTGATCACCGAGAAGCTCGAGGCGATGCCCGATCTGGTCGACCGGCTGTACAAGCGCCTGAACGGCTAACACCGCGACCCGGGAGACGTCTTAGGTGGTAGGTCCGGTGGGGTCCCGGCAAGCGACCACTGGGGGGTTAGGGGCCCCACCGAGCCTTTCTTTGCGGTGCGCTCCTAGGACATGCGTCCGTGCGCGACGGCCACACAGGCCTGGCAGGGAGTGAAGCCCTGGTTCCACGGCACGCCCGTCTGGTCGACGCCGCAGAGGGCGGTGTCGGGATCGTGGTCGTGGACGATGTGCTCGCACTCCTCGAACGAGAGGCCGTCGACGCCGAAGCGCGGTTCGATCTCGGGAAGCGAGCTCACGCCGGACATCGTAGAAGCGCGCTGCAAGCCGCGACGTGACCCCAGCTAGACTGCCCCCGTCGCGGGGCGTGGCGCAGCCTGGTTAGCGCGCTAGTCTGGGGGACTTTCCGCCAAGCCTGTGTTTGAGCCGGATTTGCGGGATTTGTGGCAGATCGTGGCACAAACGCTCCGCATCGAGGGCCAACGATGAGCCTCGGTCAGCCCCGAGTTGAGTGGATCAAAGGGCAGGTAGCGCGGCGACTGAGGGGGAAGGATCGCGTTCAAGAGAGAGGACGAAGGCGGTCAGTGCAGCGAGGCATGCTGTGGTCCCAGCGAGGAGTGAGCTTGCACCCAGCCAGTTGAGAGCGTTGGGCGCGAAGTGGATCGCGATCCAGGAGTAGCGTCCGTCGCTCGGCACCCTCGCGAGGAGACTCCAGATTCCGTCGGGGTAGCCGTGATACATGACCATCGTCCAAGTTGCCGTCACGGTTGTCATCGCGACGATGGAGACGGCGGCGAGGAGTGTCGTCGGGATACGGAGACGTCTGAAGGCTGGTGCCAGCCCGACCGCGAGGAAGGGCAGCGCCGGGATGAGGTAGCGAGGCAGCGGCGAGTCGCCGCCGTAGGGATCGCCGTAGCCAGCCTCGGCGAGAACGAAGGCGAGCGTGACGAGCGTGCAGGTGGCGGCCTCGGCGCGCAGACCGCGCCGCCAAAGCAGCACGAGCCCAACTGCTGCCGCAAGGAGGACCGGTGAGATGACAAGCAGCCCTCCTGACCCGATGAACACGAGCCGGATCGAGTGGAGGTTGGGGAGATGGACGCCGAAAATGCCCGAGGTGTGGATGGCGCGGTATTCGTTGTCGCTGTAGGCGAGCGGCGTTCGCCAGGGCGCGCCGAACGCGGCCCAGTCGTAGGCGAGGAGCAACACGGCGCCCGGAAGCAGACCGAGCGAGTACCTCGCGAGCGCGCGCACGCCGAAGAGAGCCGCGTAGACGCCGACGATCCCGACGATCGCCGCGGCTTCGTATTCGCAGAGCAGCGCGGCGCCAGCGGCCAGCCCTGCGAGTAGCGGCCGTCGCCTCCACGCCAAGACGAACGCTGCGAAGCCGAAGGCGGCCGCGGGTAGGTGGTCGAAGCCGACGGCTGCGAAGGGAGCGACGGCGGTCCCGAGGGCGAAGGTGACCAACGCCGGGGCACCGGTTCCGGCCGAGATGCTCTCGCAGACTCGACCGACGAGGAACACGAGGAGGAGGAACGGCAGGCCGCAGGCGAAGAGGCGAACAGCCCAAAGCCGAGCGCCGACGGACTGATGGATCTGCGGTGTTGGTGCGTAGCCGACAACGAGCGCGGCCGGGAGCGCGAGGAGCGACATTCCCGGTGCCTTGTTCGCGTAGAGATGGCCGCCGTAGCGGGAGCGCTCCTTCGTCGCGCCAATGCAGCGGTCGATCGTGAGCGCACCGTGGCTGAGCGCGTCTGTCAGACAGAAGCGTGACTGGTCTTGGACGTTGAAGAGGTTCACAGTGCTTAGCGCGGCGACCGCGCAGAGCGCGAGCCCGATTCCGACCTCGAGCGCCGCGGACGAGGAAAGGCCGGCGCCGGTCGGCACCGTCGAGTGGATCGAAGCCGTCAGCCCGGCCGCCGGCCTGCCGAGCTCGGCGAGCTTC
>PLDP01000280.1 GCA_003136795.1 Actinomycetota bacterium | reverse complement strand
GGTCGACCTCGTCGTCGGAGAAGGCCCGCGACTCGCGCGTGCGCACGTTGAGCGCGCCCTCGAGCGTGCCGTCACGGGTGAGGATCGGCACGGCGAGGATCGACTCGTACTCGTCCTCGGGCAGGTTCGGGAAGTTCTTGAAGCGCGGGTCGAGATGCGCCTGAGACTTGAGCATCACCGGCGCGCGCGCCGCCGCGGCAGAACCGGTGATCCCCTCGCCCGGGCGCATCCGCGGACGCCGCGACATCTCGTCGATCGACGTCCCGTGCGTCGCGCGCAGAACGAGCTCGTCCGCGCGCTCGTCGTAGAGGTAGACGAAACACGCGTCCGCGACGAGCGCCATCGCGACCTTGGTCGCGACGAGCTCCATCACCTCCTGGAGATCGAGGCTCGAGTTCACCGCCTCGATCGTCTCGGTCAAAAGCCGCAGGTGCCGCTCACGCGTATCCATCCGTTGCGAAGCGTACGCTCGCCCCGTGACCACGGTTCAGTGGCTGCTGATGCTGCACGTCACAGCTGCATTCCTCTTCGTGGGCGGCTCGGTGGCCGCCGCCATTCTCAACACGCTTGCGATCCGCGCGGAGCGGCCGAGCGAGACCGCCTACCTCCTGCGGCTCGTGCGGGGGACGCTGCCGGTGATCGGCGTGGGCGTCGCCGGGACGCTCGTCTTCGGCATCTGGCTCTGGCATGAGCAGCACCTCAGCTTCGGCGCGGCGTGGATCTGGGCGTCGCTCGTCCTCTGGGTGATCGCGAGCGCTCTCGGCGGGATCGGCGGGCGCCACCAGCAGAACGCGCGCAAGCTCGCGGAGCGGCTGGCCGCGGCCGGCGACGCGACCACGGACGAGTTGCGCGCGCTGCTCCGCGACCCCAAGGGCAACGCGATCTCGTGGCTGGCCGGGCTCGCGACGCTCGGGATCCTCGTCCTGATGTTCTGGAAGCCGGGCTCGTGACGCTGCTCGCCTCCAGCCGTCCGTTCTGGCCGCTCTTCCTGCACGTGCTCGGCGCGATGACGCTCTTTGGCGCGATCCTCACCGCAGTGATCACCTCGCTCGCCGCCTGGCGCCGCCCCGACCTGCCGTTCCTCCGGAAGGCCACCTTCTGGGCGCTCGTGTCCGGGATCCCGGACTACGTGGTCATGCGCGTCTTCGCCGAGGTGATCCGGTCCGACGAGGGCTACAAGCACGACCTCCCGCGCTGGCTCACGCTCGGCCAGTCGATCGCGGACGGCGGGCTCCTGCTGCTGCTCGCCGGGATCGGCGCCGCCTACTGGTGGCTGCAAAGCGGCAAGCCGCTCGCCGGCCGTATCGTCGCTGCGCTCTCGTCCGTTTACCTCGTACTGCTCGCAGTGGCCTGGCTCGCGATGTCGGGCAAATGGGGCTAACAAAAGGTTTACGACATGAGGGGGAGATTCCTCGCAAACGGGGAATAGGTTCCACGCAATGAGCGCTCTCGCAATCGACCTCCGTAGCACCGCCGGGTTCCTCGTGGCAGACGCCAAGGGCCGTGTGGTCGGGAGGGTCGAGTGCCCGATGTACGGCACCTCCCCCGAGATGCCGGATGCGCTCTCGGTCCGTTCCGGTTGGCTTGCCCGCCGGCGCCGGCTCGTGCCGGCCGAGTCGATCGAGCAGATCGACGACGGCTCGAAGGTGATCGGCCTGCGCGTCGAGCGCGAGTCGATCCGCACGTTTCTCTAGGAAACTCGGTGTCTGACACCCGACGGTGTCAGACACCCATTCGCTTTCCCTAGAGGACGCCGAGGTAGCGGTCGAGTTCCCACTGCGTCAGCTGGACGCGGTACTCGTCCCATTCCTTGCGCTTGAGCTTCACGTAGCTCGTGAAGATGTGGTCGCCGAAGGCGCGCCGCATCAGGTCGGACGCGGCGAACTCGTCGATCGCCTCGCCGAGCGTCTCCGGCAGCGAGACGATCCCCTGGTCGCGCCGCTCCTCGGCGGTCAGGTGGTAGAGGTTCCGCTCCATCGGCGCCTCGAGCTGGTAGCCCTGCTCGATCCCCTCGAGGCCCGCGTGCAGGAGCGCCGCGAAGGTGAGGTACGGGTTGCAGGCCGGGTCGGGACAGCGGATCTCGGCGCGGGTCGCCTGCTCGGAGCCCGGCTTGTAGAGCGGGATCCGGATCAGCGCCGACCGGTTGCGCTGCGACCAGGCGACGTAGACCGGCGCCTCGTAGCCCGGGACGAGCCGCTTGTACGAGTTGACCCACTGCGCGAACACCCCGGAGAGCTCCCGCGCGTGGCGGAGCAGTCCCGCNNGAGCCGTTCTCGCCGAAGAGCGGCTTCGGCATGAACGTCGCGTAGACCCCGTGCTTCGCGGCGACCTCCTTGACGATCAGCCGGTAGGTCATCGTCTGGTCGGCCATGTCGAGCGCCGAGGAGTAGCGCATGTCGATCTCGTGCTGCGACGGCGCCACCTCGTGGTGGTGGTACTCGATCCCGATCCCCATCGATTCGAGCGCGCGAATCGTCTCGTTGCGCAGCTCCGTGGCGGCGTCGAGCGCCGTCATCGCGAAGTAGCCGCCCTCGTCGAGCGTCTCGGTGCCGCTCTTGTCCTTGAACAGGAAGTACTCGAGCTCGGGACCGACGTTGAACGTGTCGAAGCCCATCGCCTCCATGCGCTCGAGCGCGCGCCGCATCACGTAGCGCGGGTCGCCCTCGTACGGCTGCCCGTCCGGCTTGACGACGTCGCAGATCATGCGGCCGACCTTCGCCTCCCCGTCGCGGGTCGGCATCAAGCGCCAGGTGGCGGGATCCGGGATCGCGACCATGTCCGACTCCTCGATCGCGTTGAAGCCGGTGATCGACGACCCGTCGAAGCCCATGCCGTCGTTCAGCGCGCCCTCGATCTCCGACGGCGTGATCGCGAAGCTCTTCAGGTGGCCCTCGATGTCCGTGAACCAGAACAGGACGTACTCGACGCCCTCCTTCTTCACCTCGTCAAGCACGGCCTTGCGGGCCTTGGGGTCGGACGTCGCCCGGTCCTTGCTCTCGATCATCGCCATGGAACTCGCTCCTCTCGGGGGAAACACGCTCAACCTGATCTTTTCAGCTTGCCGTGCTTCTTCGCATAGCGCTCGCCTGCCTTGAACACCATCAGGCCGATCGGGATCGAGAACACGCCGATCACGAGCAGCGGCCACACGTCGGACCAGGCGAGGCCGGCGCCGCGAAGGATCGCGTTGCGGCTCCCCCGCAGGGCGTAGGTGGCGGGCGAGATCTTCGCGACCCACTGCATCCACCCGGGCAGCACGCTCACCGGGTAGTAGACGCCCGACACGACGAGCATCAGCCCCTGCGCGACGAATCCGAGCTGCGTGCCCTTCTCCGGGGAGATCAGCGGCAGCACCGCGGTCATCATCCCGACGCCGATGAACGAGATCGACGCAATCGCGAGCAACGCGACCGCCGCGCTGTAGTTGGCGAGCGGCAGGTGGATGCCGATGAACGCGACGACCGCGACGAAGATCGCCGCCGCCCGGACGAGCCCGTAGAGCACGGCGTAGACCCCCATGCCCATCAGGTGCACCGACCGCGAGACCGGTGCCATGAAGGTGTATTCGATCGTGCCTTCCCAGCGCTCCCACGCGACCGTCTCGGTGACGATCTCGAAGATGATCCCGAGGAACGCCCAGATGACACCGCCGACGAGCAGCTTGGTCGCGAGCTCGTTCTGCGCCGCGGGGGGCAGGCTGACGCCGCGCGAGATGAACACGATCGTGAGCGTGTTCGCGATCGTCCAGAGCAGGAACGCAAGGTCCCAGAGGAAGTAGCGCTTCGTCAGGTACAGGTTGCGCTCGACGACCCCGTAGAGGCCGATCAGCTCGTCGCGCAGGATCTTGCGGCGCGTGAATGTCGTGTCGACGGTGGCCATGGCTACGCGAATACCTCTCTTTCCTCGTCGTCTTCGGTTTTCTCGTCCTCGAACGTGCGTCCGGTCGCCGCGAAGAACGCCTCTTCGAGCGTCTCGACCCCGTACCGCTCCTTCACGTCCTCCACCGGCTCGATGAACAACAGCTCGCCGCGATCGAGGAGGCCGATCCGGTCGGCCAGTTCCTCCGCCTCTTTCATGTCGTGCGTGCAGAGGAGGATCGTCGAGTCGTGCTGCAGCCGGATCTCGCGAATGAACGTCTGCACCTCCTGCTTCGAGCGCGGGTCGAGGCCCGTCGTCGGCTCGTCGAGGAGCAGCAGCACGGGTGAGGTGAGCAGGGCACGGGCGAGCGCGACCTTCTGCTGCATGCCGCGCGACAGGTTCTCCATCGGCTCACCGCGGCGCGCCGCCGGAAAGCCGACGCGCTCGAGGATCACGGGGATCTTCGCGTGCGTCTCGCGTGGCCCCATGCCGTAGAACCGCGCCGCGTAGGCGAGGTTCTCGGCCGCGCTCATCTTCTTGAAGAAGCTCGCCTCGACCGAGACGCGGTTGACGAGACGCTGCACCTTGCGCGGCTCCTTGAACACGTCGTAGCCGAACACGTGCGCGGTCCCGCCGTCCTGCAGGAGCAGGGTCGAGAGCAGGCGGACGAGCGTCGACTTCCCGGAGCCGTTCTGGCCGAGAATCGCCACGCACTCGCCCCGCTCCATCGTGAAGCTGACGTGGCTCAGCGCAGCGCGGCGGCGCCGATGGACACCCTTGCGGCGGGTGAAGATCTTCGAAAGATCACGTACGACGACTGCGGATGAAGAAGACAAGCCATGCTCCTTGGGATCGCGGGAGAAAAAGAACCGAACGGAGACGCACTGACGCCGCTAGAAGCGGCGGCGTGTGACGTCTGCGTTGGTGATCCCGGACATGGCTCGCGCAAGCGTAAGCGAACTCGCCGCCGGCCACAAATCAAATGCGCTAATCGCTGCGATCAGCGCGCGCCGTCGAGCCTACGCCTCATACGCATGACCGTAAGACTACGGCGATGGCCCACCAGCACGGTCACGACCACGGCGTGAGCGCCGACACGGAGGCCCGGCCGCTTGCCGTCGCGCTGGCGCTGATCCTCGCGTTCATGGCCGCCGAGGTCGTGCTCGGGGTGGTCGCCGACTCGCTCGCCCTGCTCTCGGACGCGGCGCACATGCTCGTCGACGCCGCGGCCCTCGGGATGAGCGTGTGGGCGGCTCGGCTCGCCCGCAGGCCGCCCGGCGGCTGGATGACGTTCGGGTTCCGACGCGCAGAGATCCTCTCCGCACAGGCAAACGGCGTCACGTTGCTCCTGCTCGGCCTCGTGATCGTCGCCGAAGGCGCGCAACGGCTCTTCTCGCCGCCCAGCGTGCACGCGCCGATCGTGATCGCGACCGCGGTCGCAGGCGCGCTCGTGAACGTCGTCGCGCTACGCCAGGTCGCGCGCGCGAATCGCGCCAACCTGAACGTCGAGGGCAGCTACCGCCATTTGCTCACCGACCTCTACGCCTTCGCCGCCACCGGTGTCGCCGGCGTGGTGGTGTGGACGACCGGCTTCGAGCGGGCCGACGCGATCGCCTCCCTCGCCGTCGCAGGGTCGATGCTCGCCGCGTCGTGGCCGCTCCTGCGCGCCTCGGGTCGCGTGCTGCTCGAGGCGGCGCCGGAAGGGATCGACCCCGGCGAGGTCGCCGCGGCGTTGGGGTCGAATCCCGGCGTGACCGGCGTGCACGACCTGCACGTCTGGGAGATCAGCTCGGGTTTCCCGGCCCTGTCGGCGCACGTTCTCGTCGAGCAGAGCGAGGATTGCCACCGCATCCGCCGAGAGCTCGAGGGAATCCTGGAGGAGCGGTTCGCGATCACTCACACGACCCTCCAGGTCGACCACGCCCGGCGAGAGCTCCTGTCGATCCGGCCCTTGCGGTCCGACCGTCGGGACCGCTAGGTTTGGGCCACGTGCGGCGCCGAAGATGGCGCGCGCGGAGGCAATGAGGCCTCACCGCTCTCGGAGTGGTGGGGCCTTTTTTCGTTCTGGAACCGCGATCACAAGGAGCAAAAAGGGGATGACCAAGTACAAGCTCGAATACATCTGGCTCGACGGGTACGAGCCCGTCCCGAACCTCCGCAGCAAGACGAAGATCGTGGAGTTCGCGGACTTCCCGACCGTCGACGAGCTTCCCATCTGGGGCTTCGACGGCAGTTCGACACGCCAGGCCGAAGGCAGCAACTCGGACTGCCTGCTGCAGCCCGTGGCCGTCTTCCCCGACCCGGCCCGCAAGCACGGGCTGCTCGTCATGTGCGAGGTGCTGCTGCCCAACGGGACGCCGCACCCGTCGAACAGCCGGGCGACGATCCCGGACGATCCGGGCACGTGGTTCGGCTTCGAGCAGGAGTACTTCCTCTACCGCGACGGCGTGCCGCTGGGCTTCCCGCGCGAAGGGTTCCCCGCACCGCAGGGCGAGTACTACACCGGCGTGGGGTTCAAGAACGTCGGCGACGTCGCACGCGAGATCGTCGAAGCCCACATCGACCTCTGCCTCGAGGCCGGGATCAACCTGGAGGGCATCAACGCAGAGGTGGCCAAGGGNNAGTGGGAGTTCCAGATCTTCGGCAAGGGCTCGAAGCGGGCCGCCGACGAGCTGTGGATCGCCCGTTACCTGATGCTGCGCCTCTGCGAGGGCTACGGCGTCGACATCAACTTCCACCCGAAGCCGCTTGGCATGGAGCACGACTGGAACGGCTCCGGCATGCACACGAACTTCTCGACCGCGCACATGCGCGAGGTCGGCGGCGAGGAGTACTTCGAAGCGCTGATGGCGGCGTTCGACGAGGTCAAGGACGACCACATCGCGGTGTACGGGCCCGACAACCACATGCGCCTGACGGGGCTGCACGAGACGGCCGCGATCGACGAGTTCACGTTCGGGCTCGCGAATCGCGGCGCTTCGATCCGCATCCCGCACAGCTTCGTGAACAACGGCCACCGAGGGTACCTGGAGGACCGTCGTCCGAACTCGCTGGGCGACCCGTATCGGATCGCCGGCCGCATCCTGCAGACGATCACGACGGTGCCGACCGACAGCGCGGAGGCAGCGGATCGAATGGCCGAAGAGGTCGCGGCCTAGGACAACCGACCGTCACCTTCCGGCTCAGTTGATCCGGAAGGTGACGGTCACATCGGCGGTGACGTCCTGTGTGCCGGGCTCGATCGGCGTTGCGGCGCTCTTCACGACAGCCGCCTGAAGCACCGGCATCGGGGCGCTCGCCGTCTCCTCGCTCACAGACGAGACCTGCCCGACGCCGAAGCCGCCGGCCTGCGCGAGCGCCTCGGCCTTCGCGCGGGCGTCCTCGACGGCCTTGCCGAGCGCGTCGCGGTAGAGGGCGTCCTGGTCCGAGACATCCAGGTTCGGACCGTCGACNNGCGGCGTAGGCGGTCACCTGGTTCTGGGCGTTCGTCTGCGGGTAGAGCGAGACCTGCTGCGTCTGCAGGTCGGTGCCGCCGGCGCCCTGCAGCGCGGCGACCACGGAGTTCATCAGCTTCGCGTTCTGTGACAGCGCTTCGGTCGCGGACGTGGCCTGCGTGTGCACCCCGGCCGAGACGATTGCTTCGTCGGGAACGGCGGTGACGACGCCGTGGCCCATCGTCGTCACCGTGTCGGGCGTCGCAACGTCACCGCGCGCGGCTTCGGGCCGGCCGACTCCGGCGAAGGCCGCAACGGCAACGAGCGTCAGTGCGGCAAGTGTGATTGTCAGTAGGCGTCTCATGTGCTTCCTACGCCGCCGCTCTGCTTTCCTGTCACACATGCGCTACCGCTTCGTCGATTGCCGCTGGTCGCTGGACGAGCCCGCAGCCGGACGGCGCGCCTACCTGGAGGGGCACATTCCCGGCGCGGCGTTCCTCGACGTCGAGCGAGACCTCTCCTCGGCGTCCGGCCCGGCCGGGCGCCATCCGCTGCCGAGCCGCGAACAATTCGCGGCCGCCGCGGGGCGGGCAGGCATTGACGAGAGCGCCTTTGTCGTCGCCTACGGCTCGCTCGGCGGCGCCGAGCGCCTGTGGTGGCTCCTACGGCACTTCGGTCACGAGGACTGCGCGGTGCTCGACCTGGCGGCCTGGCATGGCCCGCTGCGCGCCGGCGAAGAACCGGTCGAGCCCGCGACCTTCGTGCCGGCCGAGCGCGCCGGCGACACGATCGACCGCGACGAGCTCGCGGCGCGCCACGAGGAGCTCGTCGTCGTGGACGCGCGGCTCGCGCCTCGCTGGCGCGGCGAGCCGAACGCCGTCGNNCGCGACGGCCGCCTCTACCCGGGCTCCTGGTCGGAGTGGGAGCAGCACCCCGAGCTGCCGGTCGAGCGCTCGAGCTAGGCCGCGGTCGCGGTCGCGTACGGGCCGAGGTACTGCTCCCAGCGCTGCGGGATCTTCGGCGTCGCGAGGCGGATGAAGAGCACCGGCGCAGGCGGCCGAGGGCGTGCCGGCAGAACCATGTGCACCTCGTGCGGGAGCCGGTTTCCCTTGCGCAGATTGCAGGGCGCGCAGGAGGTGACGACGTTCTCCCAGGTCGAGTCGCCGCCCTTGGAGCGCGGGATCACGTGGTCGAGCGTCAGCCGCCCGCCGGCCGTGCCGCAGTAGACGCAGCGCCAGCCGTCACGGGCAAAGAGCGCCCGGCGGGAGATCTTGCGCTGGACCATGCGCGGCACGCGGACGTAGTGGATGAGCCGGATCACGTGTGGCCACTGAAACGTGTCCGTGGCCGAGCGAAGTGGTCGGTCGAGCTCCTCGACCACCTCTGCCTTGCCCTTGTACACCAGTACGTGGGCGCGGCGCATCGAGCACACGTTCAGCGGCTCGTAACTCGCATTGAGGACGAGTACATGCTGCACCTTGCCCGGAATGTACCCGACAGAACGGACCGGAACCTGGTTGCCGCCGAAGGCGGAACCAGGTTCGTGTCGGTGACGATCCGAAGTGCCTCAGACGTGAACCTGGTTCCGGGCTTCGCCCGGCAACCAGGTTCAGCGGCCCATCGCCCGGTCGACGGCTTCCTGTTCTTCGGGCGAGAGCGCAACCGAGGCGCGGCCTCGGTCGAGCTCTTTCATGTAGATCCGGGCGTAGTCGCGGCCCTGGATCGCCGTCAGGACGAGACCGGTGCGCGCCGAGTCGAGGAGCGCGAGCGACGCGGACTGGTGCCCGCCCGTGTCCTCATAGGCGTCGTAGCGGACGATCGACGTGTTCATGACCGTCCCGTCGATCCGCCGGTCGACCCGTGCGAGCCCCGCGGCCACCTCGTCGACGGCGCGGTGCAGATCGTCGATCCGTGCCTGGAGCGAGACGGAGAAATCGACGAGATCCTTGCGCCCGCCACCGAGCAGGAGCCGCTGCGCCTCGCGNNACGCCGACACCGGCGAGGGCAACGATCAGAGCGACTGTCGCCGTGACGTGCACGACGCCGAGGCTAGCCGAGCGAGAAGATGACCGGGTAGCTCGCCTTGTTGTTCGTGGCGTCCTGCTCGTGCGGCACCGGCGCGACGTCGACGTTCACCGTCGTTCTGCGGGCGAACGGCACGCCGCCGAGATCCGAGAAGCTCACCGTCGTGTCCTGCCCGGGGTTGATCACGGCGATCTTCTTCGTCTTCACGATCGCGCCGCCCGGCTTGGCGATCGTCAGCGTCACCAGGATCCCGACCTCCTGGGAGTCCCCGCCATCGTGGACGGTGACGACGAACGAGAGGTCGGTGCTCGCGGTGACGGTGTTCAGCGTCGTCTCGGAGAGCAGCAGCCCACCGGGGTTCGCCTTGGTGGAGGCGATGTTCGTGCCGTGCACGCCCGTCGACGTTCCGCCGGTCGAAGCGACACTACGCAGCCGCTGCAAGACGAGCGCCATCGAGTGCTCGGTGATGAAGTCCTGGTTCGCGACAAAGTTGGAGTCGGGCGCCACGACGCCGCTGATGCCCTTCGCCTTCATCAGGTTCGTCGTCGGGATCCGGAAGAAGTCGTCCCAGATCACGTCGCTCGCGAGCAGCCGGTCTGCCTGCTGGGCGAGCGTCGTCGCGTCACCCGCCGACTTCGACGTCGCGGTCGCGCGAAACGTGTCGGCGAGCCCCTGGATGCCGCTGACACGGAGCTGCAGCGCGTCGATCAGATGCTGGCTCTCGCCACGGAGCTCCCCGGGCGGGTCGAGCCGCCGGGCGGCCGCGACGTTCTGGCGCTCCTGCTCCGCCAAGCCCACGAGCTTGGAGGCGAGGTCGCTGACCTTGGTGCCGGGCGTCGTGAGGGCGTTCGCGACGGAAGCGCCGTCGTCCTCGGAGCTGTGCGCGATCGTCGCGACCTGCGCCAGGTAGTGCTGGTAGGCGTCGTGGTTCGACGTCGCCGCGCACGACTGGATCACGAGCCCGAAGAACACGAGCACCGCGACCACGATCGCGATCAGCGCGAGCAGCCGCAGGAGCGGCGTCAGGCCACGCGACGGCCCTGCAGGCCGGCGCGTGCCCGTGCCACGGCCGCCGCGGCGCGGCAGGCGCACGCGGTGCTGCGCCGAGGAGCGCTCGGTGGTCGCGGGCTCGTCTTCGAAGAAGTCGAAGTCGATATCGTCGTCACGGGGGTCCA
>PLDP01000076.1 GCA_003136795.1 Actinomycetota bacterium | reverse complement strand
GCGTCTTCGGGCGGCGCTTCGCCCTCGGCGACCTGGAAGCTGTGCCCGCAGCCGCACGCGGTGGTCGCGTTCGGGTTCTCGATCTTGAAGCCGGACTCCTGGAGGCCTTCCAGGAAGTCGATCGTCGAGCCCTGGAGGTACGGAGCGCTGAACGGGTCGACGACGACCTTGACGCCGTGGAACTCGAGCTCGTGGTCGCCCGACTGGGCGCCGCGGTCGAAGCCCAGCGCGTACTCGAAGCCGCTGCAGCCGCCGCCCTGGATGGCGATGCGGAGCACCTCGGCCTCGCCGGCCGGCTCGGCGGCCATCAGGCCCTGGACCTTCGTCGCCGCGCGCTCGGTGAGCGTCACGACGGTGGTCTCGGATTGCTCGATCGTCGCCATCTCCCGAAGTGTAGCCGGAGGGCACGTCGCGCGAACTTCGTGACACCTGCAACGCTGATGGGACCACGCGTCGCGGCGTCGTTCGTGCTGCTAGCGTCCGGCGCGGACGACGTCCTTTTCAGGAGGCAGCAGGCTTGTTCAACGACTGGTTGCCGTTTGCGATCTACGGGCTCTTCGCCCTGATGATCCCGGCAACGATGATGATCGGGAGCTTCGTGTTCGCGACGCGGCCGCATCGTCGTGTGCGCGCGCGCACGATCCCGTTCGAGTCGGGCGTCTCGCAGGGGCCGCCGAAGCGGCAGCGCTTCACCGTCAGCTTCTACCTGACGGCGATGCTCTTCATCCTCTTCGACATCGAAATCGTCTTCCTGTACCCGCTCGCGGTGATCCTCCACGAGCTCTCGTGGTTCGGGTTCTTCGAGTTCCTGACCTTCCTGATCATCCTGCTCGTCGCCTACGTCTACATCTGGCGCAAGGGAGCCCTGGAGTGGCGCTAGAAAAACCGCTGCGCGAGTCGGGGCTGAACTCCGAGCGCCTCCTCTGGCCGACGAAGGGCCCGTCGAAGTTCGAGGACGAGGTCAACGATCTCGAGCAGAAGGTCGGGCTGACGACGCTCGCGAGGGCGGTCGCCTGGGCGCAGACGAACTCGATGTGGCCGGACACGTTCGGCCTCGCCTGCTGNNTCGCCGCGCCAGGCCGACCTGCTGATCGTCTCGGGCCGCGTGTCGCACAAGATGGCCGCGCCGCTGCGCCAGATCTACGACCAGATGCTCGAGCCGAAGTGGGTGATCGCGATGGGCGCCTGTGCGTCGTCGGGCGGGATGTTCAACAACTACGCGATCGTCCAGTCGGTCGACAAGATCGTGCCGGTCGACATCTACGTGCCCGGCTGCCCGCCACGGCCCGAACAGCTCGTCGAGGGCATCGTCCGCCTGCACGAGGCCGTGCGCGCCGGCGTGCCGCCCGCCTATGACGTGCGGAGCGTCGCGACGTGAGCGAATGGAACGGCGTTCCCGGGCTGGTCGAGACGATCGAGCGGCACCGGGAGACGACGCTCGTGGTCGAGCTCGCGAGCCTGGTCGATGCCGCCACGCACCTGCGTGACGAGGCCGGCTTCAACTTCCTCTCCGACCTGACGGCGGTCGACTACCTCGGCTGGGGCGACAAGGCGGTGTCGGGCTACATCGGCACGGCGGCGGGCCGTGACATCAACGCGCCAATGACACAGGGCTACCAGGTCGTGCCGCTCGGCAAGCCGAAGCGGTTCGCGATCAACTACCACCTGCTCTCGGTCTCGGAGCGCCCGCGCCGCGTGCGCCTCCAGACCTGGGTCGACCTGGGCGAGGCTGTGCCGACCGTGATCCGCGTGTGGCCGACGGCCGACTGGCACGAGCGCGAGCAGTTCGACCTGATGGGGATCGTCTTCGACGGCCACCCGAACCTGCAGCGGATCCTTCTGGACGACGACTGGGACGGTCACCCGCTGCGCAAGGACTATCCGATCGGCGGCGAGCCCGTGCGCTTCTCGGGGCAGGCGTGACGGCAACCGCTCCCACGCGCTCGCGCGCGCCGATCTACGAGGGATCGCGCATCCCCTACCCGATCCCGACGGTGCTGAAGACGCCGGACGACATCGCGGCGACGGGCGACGTGATGATGGTCAACTTCGGCCCGAACCACCCGTCGACGCACGGCGTGCTGCGGCTCGTCGTCGACCTCTACGGCGAGGACGTGACCGGCCTCGCGGCGGTGATCGGCTACCTGCACACGGGCTTCGAGAAGAACATGGAGCACAAGACGTGGTGGAAGGCGATCCCGTACGCGCCGCGCATGGACTACGTCTCGTACCAGAACAACGAGTACGTGTTCGTCGGCGCGGTCGAGAAGCTGCTCGAGCTCGAGATCCCGCCGAAGGCGGTCTGGATGCGCACGCTGCTGCTCGAGCTGAACCGCATCCATTCGCATCTCGTCTGGCTCGGCACCGCGGCGCTCGAGCTGGGCGCGATCTCGATGTTCTGGTACGCGTTCCGCGAGCGCGAGCAGATCCTCGACCTGTTCGAGCTCGTCGCCGGCTACCGCATGCACACGCGCTACTTCCAGGTCGGCGGCCTGGCAGAGGACATCCCGCGCGGCTTCTACCCCGAGGCGCGCAAGTTCTGCGACTGGATGCCGAACGCAATCGACGACTACGAGACGCTCCTGACACGCAACAAGATCTGGCTCGAACGCACCGAAGGGCTCGGCCTGCTGTCCGTCGACGACGCGATCGCGCTCGGTCAGTCAGGTCCGGTGCTGCGCGCGTCGGGCGTCGACTGGGACGTGCGCAAGGTCGAGCCGTACCTCGCCTACCACCAGGTCGACTTCCGCGTGCCCGTCTTCCCCGAGGGCGACGTCTACGCGCGCTATCGCGTGCGCATGGCGGAGATGCGCGAGTCGGTGCGCATCGTCGAGCAGTGCCTCGATCGCCTCGAGCACATGGAGGGTGAGCCGTGGATCGCCGACGACCGCAAGGTCGTGCTGCCGCCGCGTCACGAGCTGCACACGTCGATGGAGTCGCTGATCCACCACTTCAAGATCGTCACCGAGGGCTTCCGCGTGCCGGAGGGCGAGGTCTACTTNNAAGTTCCGCGCGCCGTCGTTCGTCGCGCTGCAGGCGACCGCGACGTGCATGACCGACGCGCTGATCGCCGACATGATCGCGATCGTCGGCTCGCTCGACACCGTGATGGGCGAGGTCGACAGATGACGCTCTACGAAGCGATCCAGGCCGAGCGGGCGAAGTACCCGGCCGACTCGGAGAGCGCGGTGCTGCCGGCGCTGCGGCTCGCGCAGGCCGAGCACGGCTGGCTCTCGCCCGACGTGATCCGCGAGGTCGCCGACGCGCTCGACGAGACGCCGGCGTACGTGAAGTCGATCGCGTCGTTCTACGACCAGTTCCACCTCGCGCCGATCGGCGAGCACCTCGTCGAGGTGTGCACCAACGTCTCGTGCGCCGTCGTCGGCGCGCAGCGGGTGGTCGAACGTTTTGAACAAGAGTTGAGCTGCAGGGCCGGCGAGACGAGCGCCGACGGCAAGGTGACGCTGCGCGCGGTCGAGTGCCTCGGCGGCTGCGGGTGGGCGACGATCGTCGCGATCGATCACCACTACCGCACTCACGTGAAGGCGGACGACGTCCCGGCGATCGTCAAGGAGCTGCGTGGCGCCTGACATCGTCCTCAAGGACGCGACCACGAAGCTCGCCGAGTACGAAGCGACGGGCGGCTACACCGCACTCGCGAAGGCACGGGCGATGACCCCGGCGGCCGTGACGGAGGAGCTGATCACCTCGGAGCTGCGCGGACGCGGCGGCGCGTTCTTCCCCGCCGGCCGCAAGTGGTCGTTCGTGCCCTCGAAGGAGCAGCTGCCGAAGCCGCACTACCTCGTCGTCAACGCGGACGAGTCGGAGCCCGGCAGCTTCAAGGACAACGAGATCCTCTCGCGCGTCCCGCACCGCTTCATCGAAGGCTGCCTGATCACGGCGCACGCGATCGACTGCGACAAGGTCTTCGTCTACATCCGCGGCGAGTACTCCGGACCGTACGAGATCCTCGTCTCCGCGTTGGAAGAACTGCGGACCAGGCCCGAGCTTCGCGGCAACGTGACGATCGTCGTCCATCGCGGCGCAGGGGCCTACATCTGCGGCGAGGAGACCGCGCTGCTCGAGTCGCTCGA
>PLDP01000277.1 GCA_003136795.1 Actinomycetota bacterium | reverse complement strand
CGCCTGCACGAGGAGGTGGAGATCGACAACCTGCCGCTCGCGCTGGCCTCGTTCCACGTCTACCGCACGTACATCGAGCCCCACACGGGCACCGTCGAGGAGGCCGACCAGCTCGAGATCGGCCGCGCCAACGTGAGCGAGGAGCTGCGGCGCATCCTCTTCCTGCAGGCGCCCGGCAACGAGGACTTCGTCGTCCGCTTCCAGCAGACGACCGGGTCCGTGATGGCCAAAGGAGTCGAGGACACGGCGTTCTACCGCTACTTCAGGCTCGCCGCGTTGAACGAGGTGGGCGGCAACCCGGCCCGCTTCGGGATGAGCATCGCCGAGTTCCACGACGCGAACGCGGCGCGTGCTGCGCGGTTCCCGCTGCAGATGCTGACGACGTACACGCACGACACGAAGCGCTCGTCGGACGTGCGCTCGCGCATCGCGGCGCTCTCGTGGCTGCCCGGCGAGTGGGCCGAGCGCGTGCGCGCGTGGCACGACGAGCTCGGCGGCCTGGACGACCCGCGCGAGGAGCTGCTCGTCTACCAGACGCTCGCCGGCGCGCTGCCGATCGAACGCGAGCGTCTCGATGCGTATCTCGAGAAGGCGCTGCGCGAGGGCAAGGTGAACACGAACTGGCTCGCGCCGGACGAAGCGCACGAGCGCGCAGTCCAGGAGTTCGCCGCACGCGCCGCGGAGGTGCTGGCTCGCGATCCGCTTCTCGGGCGCGTCCGCGCGATCGGGCGCAAGCTCGCGCTCGCCCAACTGCTGCTCAAGCTCACCTCGCCGGGCGTGCCGGACATCTATCGCGGCGACGAGCTGGAGGATCTGTCGCTCGTCGACCCGGACAACCGGCGGCCCGTCGACTGGGCGGTCCGGCGCGAAGCCCTGCGCGAGCTGCAGGACGGCCGCCCGCCGGACGACGCGACCGCGAAGCTCTATGTGATCTGGAAGACCCTCGCCCTGCGTGCCGAGCGAGCCGGTGCCTTCGCCGGGTCGTACGAACCGGTCGACGCGGGCGAAGGTGTATGCGCGTTCGTGCGCGGCGGCGAGGTGCTGGCGGCCGCGGCCGTGCGCCCGGGCGCAGCCGTGCGGCTACCCGCGGGCTGGCGCGACGTACTCGGCCTCGAGGGACTAGCTCTCGGTGTCAGGTGACCAGCGCGCAAAGCGCGGGTCGACGTCGTCCGGCGTCTCGAGCGCATGCGGCTGGATCTGCTCCACCGCGCGCGCAGGCGCCGCCGCGAGGCGGTCGAGCGCGTCGCTGATGTCCTGCGTGACGCGCTTCAGGGCCGCGCTCAGGCCCGCGCGCAGGCCGAGCAGCTGCTCAACCTGTAGCTGCAGCTCGCCCACCTGACGAAGTCCTTCGGTGCGCAGTGCCGCGGAGCGCTGTTCGGCTTCGCCGACGATCTGCTGCGCGCGGCTCGAGGCCTCGCGCTCGAGGTGCTCGCGCCGCTCACGCACCTCGTCGAGCGCGCGCGTCAGCTCCAGCTCGCGCTGGCGGAAGGTCTCGATGCGGCGGTGCAGCTCGGTGATCTCCGTCTGCATCGCGTTCGCCCGCGCCTTCGTCGCGTTCAGCTCGTGCGTCATGTGCTCATGCGCGAGCGTCGCCCGGGCCACCGTGAGCTCGACATCGCCCTGCCTGTAGCCGCGGAGCCAGGCCCGCCGGAGCTTCGACTCTTCGAACATGTGCGAAAGGGTACTACGTGGAGCGCCGAGTTCCTTCGGCGGGACGGGTCCCGCTACCCTCGCCCCGGGGCCGGGGTGCCGCAGCCCCGGCCCCATCTACGCTGTCGCGGTGGCGGTCGACCTCACAGAAACCCACCGCCTGGCGCGGGAAATCGCCGTGGAGTGGGAGCTGGAGCTCGGCGAGCCGTACGCAATCGCCACGTGCTCTTTTGTGGCTCCGGTCGGTGACGACGCGGTGTTCAAGGTGGCGTGGGCGGGCGACGACGAATCGCTGGACGAGGGGCCCGCGCTCCAGGTGTGGGCCGGCGACGGCGCGGTGCGACTGCACCGGGCGGATCGCTCGCGGCGCGCGCTGCTCGAGGAACGCGCCGTTCCGGGCACCGACCTCTCCGATCTTCCAGACGACGAAGCGACGGCGATCGCCGTCGACATCGCGACGCGGCTGTGGCGACGCGAGGGCGCACCGTTTCGGCGCGTCGCCAACGAGGTGCCGCGCTGGCTCGCGAATCACACGACGTCGCTCACCCCTTACGCCCAGGAGCTGTGGAACGCGTTCGAGCCGGGTCACGACTGGCTCGTGCACGGCGACCTCCACCACCACAACATCCTGCGTCACGGCAGCCGGTACGTCGCAATCGACCCGAAGCCCTACCTCTCCGACCGCGAGTACGACCTCTTCTCGTGGCTGCGCAATCCGCTCTCGTATCGGATGACCGACCGCGAGCGGACCGAACGGCGGATTGCGGCGTTCGTCGCTGCGGGCCTGGACGACCGGCGCATCCGGATCTGGGCGATCGTCCGCGGTGCGTACCTGACCGACGACCCGGAGGAGCTCGCGCTGCTCGGCGAGCTGCTCAGCTAGCGGTTTCGCGTACCCTCCGGGGCCGTGGCCGAGGCCGTCCATCCTGCGCTGCAGCTCGAGTGGGACACGCCGCTCTACCAGCAGGCGCTGACCCAGCTCGATCACGCTCTCGAGCTCGCCGAGGTGCCGGACTTCGTCGCCGGCCGGCTGCGCGCCCCCGAGCGCGCCGTGATCCTCACGCTGCCGGTGCAGATGGACGACGGCAGGTACCAGATGTTCCCGGCCTATCGCGTCCAGCACTCGACCGTGCTCGGGCCGACGAAGGGCGGCATTCGCTACGACCTGGCCGTCGACCTGGGCGAGTGCGCGGCGCTTGCGATGTGGATGACGTGGAAGTGCGCGCTCCTTCGCCTGCCGTACGGTGGCGCGAAGGGCGGCGTGCGTTGTGACCCGCGCAACCTGTCACAGGTCGAGCTGTCGCGCATCACGCGCCGCTTCACCGCGGAGCTCGCGCCGTTCATCGGCCCGGACCTCGACATCGCGGCGCCTGACATGGCGACGAACGAGCAGACGATGGCGTGGATGATGGACAC
>PLDP01000261.1 GCA_003136795.1 Actinomycetota bacterium | reverse complement strand
GCCGGGCGCTCCGCGGCGCGCTCGCTGATCGTCCGCCACAGCCCGGGCGCGAAGCACGACACCGAGCCGGTGTGGCAGGTCGGCCCGGCCGGCGTGACGCGCAGAAGGAGCGCGTCGCCGTCGCAATCGTCGCGTAGCTCTTCGACGGCGAGCGTGTTGCCGGACGTCTCACCCTTGCGCCACAGCTGCTTGCGCGAGCGGCTCCAGAACCACGCCTCGCCGGTCTCGCGCGTCAGCCGCTCCGCCTCGTCGTCCATCCACGCGAGCATCAGCACGCGTCCGGTCGCGGCGTCCTGCACGATCGCAGGGCGCAGCGTCATCGGGCGAGCACCCCCAGCGCCCGCAGCTCGTCGCGCAACGACGCGAGCCGTTCCGGATCCTCGTGCAGGATCGATGCGAGCAGCGCCGCCTGCGCCACGCCGAGCGCGTCGGCGACGTGCTGCGCGTTGCCGGCGCCGCCCGAGGCGATCACGGGCACGTTGACCGCTTCGGCCACGGCCGAGGTCAGCTCGAGGTCGTAGCCCGCGCGCGTGCCGTCGGCGTCGATCGACGTGAGCAGGATCTCACCGGCGCCCCGGGCCTCGGCCTCGCGCGCCCATTCGACGGCGCCGCGACCGGTCTCGGTCGTGCCGGCCCGCGAGCGCACCTGCCCTCCCTCGGCGTCGATCGCGACGACGACCGCCTGCGAGCCGAGCCGCGAGGCGAGCTCGGTCACGAGCTCCGGCCGCTCGAGCGCGGCCGAGTTGACGGCAACCTTGTCCGCTCCGGCGGCGAGCAGCTCCTCGCCGTCCTCGGCGCTGCGCACGCCGCCGCCGACCGTGAACGGAATCGCGAGCCGCTCCGCGACGTGCGTGACGAGCACGACAAGCGTCGCACGCCCCTCGAGCGTCGCCTTCACGTCGAGGAACACGAGCTCGTCGGCGCCGGCGTCCGAGTACGCGGCGCCGAGCTCGACGGGGTCGCCGACGTCTCGCAGGCCCTGGAAGCGGATGCCCTTGACGACGCGGCCGCCGGCCACGTCGAGGCACGGGATCAGACGAGGGAGAGGGATGCCAATGCCTCCTCCAGATAGTGGGCGCCGAGCTCGCCGCTCTTCTCCGGGTGAAACTGGCAGCCGAAGAACGAGCCGAAGCGCGCCTCGGCGACGACGCCCTCCGACCAGGCGGTCGCGCACGGCGTCTCCGCGGCGTACGAGTGCGCGAAGTAGAAGACGCCACGGCCGTCGACGTCCGCCCAGCCCATGCGCGGCACGCGCCCCTCCTGCAGGCGAACGGCCCGGCCGGGCAGCAGGCCAAGGCCGGTCACGCCGCCGTCCTCCTCGGTCTCCTCGAGCGCGAGCTGCAGGCCGAGGCAGATGCCGAGGATCGGCCGGTTCGCGACAAACCGCGCGCGCAGCGCGATGTCGTGACCGCGGGTGTGCAGCCCGTCCATCGCAGAGCGCGCCGAGCCGACGCCCGGAAGCACGGCGAGATCGGCGTCGTACACGGAGTCGACGAGCTCGGCGCCGAGGCGCTTGAACGCAATCTGAACCGAGCGGATATTGCCGGCCCCGTACTCGCAAATCGCGACCCTCAAAGGAGGCCCTTCGTGGACGGGAGCCCGGCGCTTTCGGCCCGCACCGCCGCGCGCAAGGCGCGGCCGACCGCCTTGAACGCGGCCTCGGCGACGTGGTGTGCGTCGCGACCCGACGATTCGACGTTGATCGACGCCCGTGCCGCCTGCGCGAAGCTCGCGAGCATGTGTGTCGCCAGACCGGGGTCGAGCTCGAGCTTCAGCTCGGCGTTCGCGCGGCCGCCGAGATCGACCGCGGCGCGCGCAAGTGCGTCGTCCATCGGCACGACCGCATCGCCGTAGCGCGCGATCCCGCGCCGGTCGCCGAGCGCGGCATCGAGCGCGGCGCCGAGCGCGAGCGCGGCGTCCTCGGCGGTGTGGTGGTCGCCGGTCTCGAGGTCGCCCGCACCTTCCAGCACGAGGTCGAAGCCGGCGTGGAACGCGAGCTGCTCGAGGAAGTGGTCGTAGAGCCCGGCGCCGGTGGAGACGCGCACGCGGCTCGCGCCGTCGAGCGCCAGCCGCGTCGCGATGCGCGTCTCGGCGGTGGCGCGCAGCGTGCGGGCGCGCCGGCCGCCGGCGGCCGCGACCGGCGAAGGACGCTCGAGCGCGCGCGCAAGCGCCTCGACGAGCAGGTCGTCGTCGGGCGCGTCGAGCACAGTGGCGCGGATCGCCTCGGGATACGCGCGCACGACGATGCCTTGGCGAAGCAACGCGTCGCCAAGCGCGAGCCCGTCGTCGACCGGCAGGTAGAGGAAGTTGGCGTGCGACTCGAGTGGAGCGAGCCCGAGCGCGCGAAACGCTGACGCAAGCCGCGCGCGCTCTTCGATCACCGGCGACGGATCGGGAAGCTCTGCGAGCGCCGCCACCGCGAGCGCGGCGGAGAGCGTCGAAACCGGAGCGGGCGCCTGGCGCGCGTTCAGCTCGTCGGCCGTCTCGCGCGCGGCGAGTGCGTAGCCGACGCGCGCGCCCGCCAGGCCGAAGAGCTTCGAGAACGTGCGCAGGACGACGACGCCGTCGTCGAGCAGNNAGCGGCCCCAGCTCGCCGGTTGGATTGTTCGGGCGGCAGGCGAACGTGAGCACCGGGTCGACGTCGCCGATCTCCGCGCCCGCGAGCTGCGCGGCGATCCGAAAGAGCGGATAGGTCGGCGCCTCCGGGATGGCGATCGTGTCGCCCGGGCCGGCGTAGGCCCGCGCGCAGAGCAGGATCAGGTCGTCGGCGCCCGCGCCGAGCACGACGTTCTCCGGTTCGACGCCTGCGTAGCCGGCGATCGCGCGGCGCAGCGCGCGGTACCCGCCGGCGGGATAGCCGCTGATCCGCGCGAGCGGGCCCGCGATCGTCCCGGGCCGGGTCGACGCGACCGGCAGCGGCGGCGTGTTCTGGTCGAACCGCAGCACCTGCGACGGATCGATGCCGGCAAGCCGCGCCACCTCGTCTGTGGGCAGCGCGAACGCGTAGGGCCTGAACTCGGGAGCGATCGCCCTCATCGCCGCGCCGCCTCCGCATGGGCGGGCATGCCCTCGGCCGCGGCGAGCGCCTCGATCGTCGGCCGGATGCGTGCGAGCCCGTCCTCGGTGAGGCGCTGGATCGTCACCGGCTTGAGGAACGTCTCGAGCCCGAGCCCACCGACCGAGCGCGCCCAGCCGTTGGTCGGCAGGACGTGGTTGCCGCCGGTGGCGTAGTCGCCCGCGGCGACCGGCGACCACGGGCCGACGAAGACCGAGCCGGCATTGCACACGCGGTCGGCGTATGCCTCGGCGTCCCCGAGCAGCACGAGGTGCTCGGGCGCGATCGCTTCCGCCTCCTCGAGCGTGTCGACGCTCGTGCACACGGCGTCGTGGCCGTGCTCGCGTTGCGCGGCGAGCTCGAGCTCGATCACCCGCGCGTCGCCGTTTCCGAGCACCACCACCTCCGAGGGGCCGCCCGGCAGGTCGATCGGCACGTCGCGCGAGACCTCGAGCTTGGCGTCGTTCACGTACTGGTTGCCGGGCCCAACGATCTTGTCGACCCGCTCGACGTAGGCGAGCCAGCCGATCGCCTGCGGCCCGCCGAGCGCCCACACCTCGTCGAGGCCGAGCAGCTCGGCGGCTGCCGCGACGAGCCCTGCGCCCTCCGGCGGCGTGCATACGACGATGCGCCGCACGCCCGCGGCCTGCGCGGGCACGGCGCACATGACGAGCGTCGAGATGAGGTTGCGCGGCACGTAGATGCCGACGGTGTCGAGCGGCACCCAGCGGCGCTCGAGCCTGACGCCCGGCTCGACCTCCAGCGAGATGTCGGCCGGCCGCTGCGCTTCGTGCCAGCGGCGGACGCGGTCGGCGAGCGCGAGCAGCGCCTCACGCGGCACCTCGCCCGATGGCTCCGCGCGCGCAGGTTCCGCGCCGTCGAGCTCGACCGCCCACTCGCGCACCGCGTCCAGGCCGCGCTCCTTGATCTCGGAAACGATCGTCATGCGGACATGCGCTCGACAGGGACGATCAAGATCGACGTGGCGCCGGCGGCCTCGAGCTGCGGCAGCAGGCGCCAGATCTCGGCCGACGGGACGAGCGCGTGCACGGCGACCATACCCTTCTCTGCCAGCGGCAGCACGCTCGGCGTGCGCGGCGCGACGAGCTTGCAGATCGCGGGCAGCGCCGACTCGGCCGCGTTCAGCATCACGTAACGGTGGCGGCGCGCCTCGACGACCGCGCGCAGCATCGCGGCGAACGGCGCCGCGACCGTTTCGTCGCGGGCGACGAGCACCGCCTCCGACTCGAGCAGCACGCCGAGCGAGCGCAGCCCGTTCGTGCGCAGCGTGTTGCCCGACGAGACCAGGTCGACGATGGCGTCCGCCAACCCGAGCCGCGGCGCGATCTCGACCGAGCCCGTGACGTCGACGAGCGTCACGTCCACCGGCAGCAGCTCTTTCGTCAGTCGCGGATACACGGTGGCGACGGATACGCCCGCGAGGTCCGCGAACGACTCGGCCCGCGACTCCTCCGGCACCGCCGCCTCGAGCCGGCACGAGCCGAAGCCGAGCGGCAGCAACTCTTGCACGTCGGCGCCGCGCTCGCGAACGAGATCGATGCCGGTGATGCCGCAGTCGACGACGCCGTCCTGCACGTACTCCGGCACGTCGGCGGCGCGCACGAGGAGAACCTCGACCGGGGCGTTGCGGCACGGGAATGCCAGCGCGCGGTCGCCCGGCTGTTCGGGGCCGAGCCCCGCGTCCTCGAGCAGGTGGAACGACGGGTCGCGCAGCCGGCCCTTCGCCGGAACGGCGACTCTCAGGAGGCCGAGCGGTCGAGCGCTGTGCGATAGCCGCCCTCGCCGTGGCGCAGCCAGTGCGCCACGCGCGTCACGGTCGTCGTCGACGCCCCCGTCTGCTCCGCGATCTCCAGGTACGGCAGCCCCTGCTCCAGCAGGCGTGCCACCTGCCAACGGTGCGCCATCGCCTCCAGCTCCGAGAGCGTGCAGAGGTCCCGGAAGAACGCCTCCGTCTCCGGCCTCGACTCCAGCGAGAGAATCGCGTCGAAGAGCTCTCGCATCTCCTTGGTCCGCCATGGGTGTCGGCTCCGCTCTGNNGGGCCGATCGAGGTGATCCCTGCCGTGGACGTGCTCGGCGACGAAGCCGTGCGCCTCCACCAGGGCGACTACGCAGCCGTCGTTGAGCGCGCCGACGATCCCGTCGCGCTCGCCCGTCGCTGGGCGAGCGCAGGCGCAGGGCGGATCCACCTCGTCGACCTCGACGGCGCCCGTTCCGGCCGCGTGCGACCGGAGCTCGTGCGCGCAGTGGCGGCGATCGGCCTGCCCGTGCAGGCCTCGGGCGGCATCCGCAGCCTCAACGATGCGCGCGCGCTGCTCGACGCCGGCGCCGACCGTGTCGTCGTCGGCACTGCCGCCTGGCCCGACCCTGCGCCGTGGTTCGAGCTCGGCGAGGCGCTGGTGCTCGCACTCGACGTGCGCGACGGCCAGGTGCGCGCGGCCGGCTGGACCGAGGCGGCAGGCATTTCCTTTGCCGACGCACTCGCGCAAGTCCCGGGCCGCCGCGTCCTCGTGACGGCGATCGACCGCGACGGGACGCTGGCCGGCCCCGACCTCGAGCTCGTGGCCGC
>PLDP01000097.1 GCA_003136795.1 Actinomycetota bacterium | reverse complement strand
GTCTCGTGGCCGCCCCCACGCTTGCGTTCGCCTCGCGTTACCTCGACGACGATGCCGCAGGACACGCGATCGGCGTGCTCACCGGCGTGTTCGTGCTCGTCCTCGCCGAGGTGCTGTGCGCGCGCGACCCGCTCACGTTCCTCGCCGGCTGGGAGCTGATGACACTGCTGCCGGCGGCGATCATCCTCGTCTCGCGCAGCGACGACCAGGCACGGCGCACTGTCTTCTACTACTTGGCGATCACGCATCTCGCCGGCGCCGGAACGTGGGTGGCGGTGCTGCTCGCAGCTCACGCCGGCGCCCTCGACTCGAGCGGCGCCGTGGCACAAGGCTCGGCGCTGCAGATCGCGATCGCGTTCGCCGCACTCATCGGCATGGGCACCAAGGCGGGCTTGATGCCGATGCACAGTTGGCTCCCGCGCGCGCATCCGATCGCGCCCGCGCCGGTCTCGGCGCTGATGAGCGGCGTGATGATCAAAGTTGCGATCTACGGGCTCGTGCGCATGTTCGTCGACTGGCTCGGAGTGCTGCCGCTCTGGTTCGGCGTGCTCGTGCTCGCGCTCGGCGCGCTGTCGGCGGTCGGCGGCGTCGTCTACGCGCTCTTCCAGCACGACCTGAAGCGGCTGCTCGCGTTCCACTCGATCGAGAACGTGGGGATCATCGTGCTCGGGCTCGGCGCGTGCCTGCTCCTGCGTGCGCGGGGCGACGACACGTGGGCCGCGATCGCACTGGCCGCGGCGCTCCTGCACACGCTGAACCACGCGGTGTTCAAGGCGCTCCTCTTCCTCGGCGCGGGCGCGTTCGAGCGCGCGGCGGGCTCCGTCGAGCTCGATCGGCTCGGCGGACTGCTCCGCAGGCTGCCGTGGACAGGCGGTGCGTTCCTCGTCGGCTCGGTGGCGATCGCGGGGCTGCCGCCGTTGAACGGCTTCTCCTCCGAGTGGGTGACCTTGCAGGCGCTGCTCCACGTGCCGGCCGGTGGCCACCTCGGTGACGGTGTCGCCGGTGCGCTCGCGCTCGCGGCACTCGCGGCGACTGCCGCGCTCGCGGTTCTCTGCTTCGTCAAGGTGACCGGTCTCGTGCTGCTCGGACCGCCGCGCAGCGCCGCGGTTGCGGCAGCCACCGAGCGGCCGTTGCCGATGCGCGCTGCCGTCGGCGTGCTGGCGGCCGCCTGTCTCGTCCTCGGGGCTGCTCCCGGGCTCCTGCTCGGCTCGCTCGTCTCCCTTGCACCATGGCCGGCCGCCCTGCCCACGAGCATCGGCCTGCACCTGCCCGGCACCGGCTCGCTGCCGACGCTCGGGATCGCGACCGTTCTCATCGCGATCACGGGCGCGCTCGCCCTCCTCCGCAGCCGCCGCGCCGCCGCGCCCGCCCCGGCCTGGGCCTGCGGCCAGCTCGTCGAACCGGCGCTCGGCTGGACGAGTGCCGGGTTCACCAAGCCGCTGCGACTCGTGCTCGAGGGCGTGCTGCGCCCCGAGCGCACAATCGAAGTGCAAACGGCGGGCGGGATCGTCCAGGAGGTCTCCTACACCGGGCGCGTGCCGCAGCTGCTCGAGGAACAGGTCATCGCCCCCGCCGTGCGGTTCACTCTCGGCGCAGCCGGGCACGCACGGCGCCTGCAGACGGGTCGCCTCGGCACGTACGTCGCGTACCTGATCGCACTCGTGCTGGTCTTGCTCGCCACCGCCAAGGCCGGGCTGATCGGATGAGTGCGCTCTCGATCGCTGTCCAGCTCGCCGGCGGGATCGTGCTGGCGCCGCTCCTGCCCGGGCTCATCCAGCATTGGAAGGCGCGGCTGCAAGGACGCCGCGGGCCGACGCCGTTGCAGCCCTACCGCGAGCTGCGGCGTCTCTGGGGCAAGAGCTCGGTCGAGGTCGAGGGCACCGGCATCGTGTACCGGCTCGCGCCATCGGTCACCGCCGCCAGCCTCGTGCTGGCGATCCTGCTCGTCCCGGTTGCAGCGCACGCGCCCGCACTCGGGGTCGGGCGCGACGTGCTCGCGCTGCTCGGTGTGCTCGCGCTCGGACGCTTCGCGGTCGCGTCGGCGTCGTGGGATACCGGCAGCGGCTTCGCGCTCATGGGCGCGAGCCGCGACCTGACGATTGCGGTGTTCACCGACGCGACGTTCGTCCTCGCGGTCGCCGTCGCTGCGCTCGTCGCGCACACGACGAACCTCGCCTCGATGATCGCGGGCACGGCGGGCACGGCTGTCTGGTCGAATCCCGCACTCGGGCTCGCGGCCGCCGCCTTCGCTCTCGTGGTCGTCGCCGAGACCGGGCGTCAGCCCGTCGACAACCCGGACACCCATCTCGAGCTGACGATGATCCACGAAGGACCGCTCCTCGAGTACGCCGGGCGGGACCTCGCGTTCCTGCAGTGGTCCGCCGCCGCGCGCCACTGGATCGTGCTCGTCCTTGCCGCACAGATCTTCCTGCCGCACGCGACGAGCGTCTGGGCGCAGCTCGCAGTGCTGCCGTTCGCGCTGGCCGTGCTCTGCGGGGGCCTCGCGCTGGTGGAGACGACCAACGCCAAGATGCGCATCCTGCTCGCACCGCGGCTGCTCGCGGTCGGCGCTGCCGCAGCGCTCCTCGGCATTGTCTCCTGGCTGGTGCAGGTGTCATGAACGGGGCACTCGTCTGGCTGCTCGTCGGGCTCGGGCTCGCGGTTGTCGTCGTCCGCCGGCGCTCCGTCGCGGTTGGCCTCGTCACCGTGCAGGCGCTCGTGCTCGCCGGTGCCGCAGCGCACGCGGCGAGCGGCACCGACGCGCTCGCCGCCGCCGCGCTCGCGGTGCGCGCCGTCGCGCTCGGGACGCTCCTCCTCTTCGTGGTGTCACGCACCCGGGAGCCGAGGCCGATCCGCGCCGGGATCGCCACGCTCGCGCGCGGCGGGCTCGCCGTCGCCCTCGCGCTTGCCCTGACGTGGCTCGTTCCCGCCTTCGGGCTCGACTCGCGGAACGTCGAGCGCGGCGTGCTCGCGCTGGTCGGATTCGGCGCGGCAACGGTCGCGCTGCGGCGGGCCACGCTCTTCCACGTGCTCGGAATCGTGCTCGCCGAGAACGGGCTCGCGCTCGCCGCGCTGCGGCTTCCGAACGGCTCGTCGTTCGCGATCGAGCTCGGCGTTGCGTTCGACCTGACCCTGGTCGCGCTCGTCGCGACCGTCTTCCACGAGCGCATCTTCGCCGAGTTCGGTGCAGGCGACTCGGCGGCGTTGAGGACGCTCCGTGATTAGCCGCGAGGTGCTCGCACTCGCGGCGGTCGGCGCACCTGCCGTCACCGCGGTCGCGCTCGTAGTCGTGCCTCGACGGCTCGTCGACGTCGTCGCCAAGGCCGGTGCCCTGCTCTCGGCGCTCGCGGCCGGAGCGCTCGCCGCCGTGGCGCTGGCGGCCCCCGACAGCCCGCTCGTCGAACGGTGGCTCGTCGTCGACGCAGCAGCGGGCCTGTTCATCGCGGTGATCGGAGCGGTCGGCCTCGCAAGCGTCCTCGCCTCGGCGAGTTACCTGTCGTCGATCGACGACTCGCTCGTCCGGCCGGAGCACCGGTCGCGTGCGTACTACGGCCTGCTGTTCGCATTCTGGGCGATCCTCGCCGGCCTCCCGGTGGTCGGAAACCTCGCAGGAGCATGGCTGCTGGTCGAAGCGACGACCGCCGCGTCCGCGCTCCTCGTCGGGTTCAGCGGGAAGCCGCGCGCACTCGAGGCGGGCTGGAAGTACCTGATCCTGACCTCGCTCGGTCTTGGCATCGCTCTGCTCGGGATCGTGGCGCTGGCTGCACGTTCGACGGCGGGCGGGCTCGACGCGCTCTCTTGGCGGGAGCTATCCGCCGTTCAGCCCGGTCATGCGACGCTCGTCGCGTACCTGCTCCTGCTCGCCGGGCTCGCGTCGAAGATCGGCTGGGCACCGGTGCACAACTGGCTGCCGGACGCGCACTCGGAGGCGCCCGCTCCCGTCTCGGCGCTGCTCTCGGCAGCGCTCCTTCCCACCGTGCTGCTCATCGCGTGGCGATCGAGCCAAGCGCTTGCGCCGGTGCTCGGCGAATCGGCGACGCATGGAGTCCTCGTGGCCTTCGGCCTCGGGTCGCTGGCAGTCGCCGTGCCGTTCCTCTGGCTCCCGCTGCCGTGGAAGCGACTGCTCGCCTACTCGAGCCTCGAGCACATGGGTGTGATCGCGCTCGGCATCGGCTTCGGGACCCCGCTCGCGCTCGCCGGTGTCGCGGTGCACATCGCCGGCCACGCGGTGGCGAAGGCAGCAGGCTTCTACGCGGCGACGCCACTCCTTTCGCTCGACCCGCACGCGGGCACGCGCGCGAGCCGTGGCGTCCTGCGAACGCAGCCCGGGCTCGGGTCGGTGCTCGGCGGCTCGCTCGCCGCGCTTTCCGGCCTGCCGCCGTCACCGCTCTTCGTGAGCGAGGTGATGATCGTCGCCGGGGGGTTCGCGGCCGGGCGCCCATGGACAGCTGCAGCGTCCGCGGCGCTGCTCGCACTGGGCTTCCTCGGCCTCGCGCACGCGTTGATCGAGACGACCGCCGGCAGCGCGGCTCCGGGCGACGTGAAGCGCCCCGCCGGGCTGCGCGTCGTGCTCGCGCTCGGTGTCGTCGCGGGCGTGTTGCTCCTCGCGCTCACGGCGGCCGCCTTGTTCCTGCCGGGCAGCGCGATCGCGCACGCACTCGCGCGAGGTGCCGGATGAGCCGTAGGCTCGACGGAGGCTCACAAAGAGCGGAGGTGCCGGCTTGGCCGGCGCCGGAGCGGATACATGAGCCGTAGTCCTCTGAACGACTACCGGACGAGAATCGCGGCGGCGCTTGAAGGCGGCTCGCGCTTCGGGGGCTTGCACGCGAGCGGAGGCACCGTGCGCACGGCGCTCGTCGCACCGAGCGGCGCAATCCAGTTCGAGAGCGCTCCGGTCGTGGACGGCCGCGTGACTTCGATCGTGGATCTCGCGCCTGCGGCGAACTGGGACGAGCGTGAGGCGTTCGACTCCTACGGCGTGCGCTTCGACGGCCACGAGCCGTTGCGCCCACTCGTCGACCATGATCTCGATCTCGTCTCCTGGACGGTGCCGGTGCGCGGGCCCGACGCATACCAGGTCGCGGTCGGGCCAATCCACGCGGGCGTCATCGAGTCCGGGCATTTCCGCTTCCACGTCGTCGGCGACCTCATCCTGCACCTCGACGCGCGGCTCTTCTACAAGCACCGCGGCCTCGAGCGTGCCGCCGAAGGGCACACCCTCGCCGAGGGCCTCGCCTACGCAGGTCGCGCATGCGCAGCCTGCGCGGTCACCAATACGGTCGCGTATGCGCAAGCCTGCGAACAGGTCCTGGCCCTGCACCCGACCGCCGAAGTCGCGCGCGCCCGAACCATCCTGCTCGAGCTCGAACGCTTGTGGAACCACCTCAACGACATCGCGGCAGTCTGCGCCGGGGTCGGGCTGGCCGCCGGGAACATGCGGTTCGCGGCGCTCACCGAGCGCGCGCGGCAACTGAACGCACAGTTGACGGGACATCGCTTCCTGTTCGGCTCCGTCGAGGTCGGCGGCAATCGCGTTGCGTTCGACGCAACCGCTGCGCGCGCCGAACTGGCCGAGATTCGCGCCGAGTCCGAGAGCGCCTGGCGCGAGCTGCTGTTCAACGCGTCGTTCAGCGACCGCCTGCCGGACATTGGGGTGGTCTCGCTCGAGGATGCGGTGACCTTCGGGGCCGTCGGCCCGGCGGCTCGCGCAAGCGGCCTCGCCGAGGATGCGCGCGCAACGAGCAACCTGCTCGCCTACGACGGCTTCACGGCGATCGTTCCACATCGCGCCGCCGGCGACGTTCAGGCGCGGCTGGAGCAGCATGCGCTCGAGGTGCAGCAGACCTTCGACCTGCTGGCGTCGCTCCTCGATGCTCCGGTCGTCGCAGCGTCATGCGAACCGGCAGGCAACGGGCGCGCGATCGGCGCAGCACGCGTCGAGAGCCCGCGCGGTGCGACGCTCTGCATCGTCGAAAGCACGAACGGGCGCGTCGACCGCGTACGGTTGCGCACCGGCTCATATGCCAATTGGCCGGTCGTCGCTCACGCGGCCGCCGGCTGCCTTCTGCCCGACTTTCCGTTGATCAACAAGAGCTTCGAGCTCTGCTACGCCTGCGCCGACCGCTGATGCTGACGCTGCTCAAAGATCTCCGCCGTCTTCGCCGCCAGCTCGATCTGCCGGCTCCCGACCATGCGCGCAGCCTCGCCGTGCGCCATGTCGACGCAGGATCGTGCAACGGCTGCGAGCACGAGCTGACGCTCGCCTCCGGGCCGCACTACGACCTCGCGAGATTCGGCTTCGCAGTCGTCGCGTCGCCCCGGCATGCCGACGTGCTGCTCGTGACCGGGACCGTGACGACCCGGATGCACGCACCCCTGCTCGCCGCCTACAACGCGATGCCGGAGCCGCGCCGCGTGGTCGCGTTCGGCGACTGCGCTCTCGGCTGCGGCGTCCTCGGCCTCGCGTCCGAGCTCGCCGGCCCGGTCGAGGACGTGCTTCCGGTCGATCTGCGCGTGCCGGGCTGTCCGCCCACACCCGCCGCGATCGCGGCTGCGCTCGTCGAGCTGGTCGGCTAGGAAGGAAACGGGCAGGCGGGGTCTTCGCCGAGCGGATCGCCCGAGGCGGCGAAGGCGCGGGCGCGCGAGCCGCCGCACAGATCGCGGAACGCGCACACGCCGCACCGTCCGGAGAACGACGCACTACGGATGCTTCGCAACAGCGGGTGGTCGCGGTACACCTCGACGATGTCGTCATCGCGAACGTTGCCGAGGCTGTATGGCAGGAATCCCGATGGCGTCAGTTCGCCGTCGTGCCCGACGAAGATGATTCCCCGGCCGTCGCGCGTTCCTTTCGTCTGCGCGCGAGGTGGCCCGTCGGGCTCCCCGAGCTCCGATCGCAGTCCGGCCGCCAGGCGAGCGTAGAGCGCGCGCCGCGGCGGAAGGCCGCCCTGCGCCCGCTCGGCCACCACGCGGCGAAAGAACGGCGCTTCGACGGTGCGAACGATGAACCCGTAGCGCGACGCATCGACGAGGAAGTGGCACACCTCCTCGTTCTCGGCCGGCGTCAGCTCCGCAAGCTCGGTTCCGCGCCCGATCTGGATGAGGAAGAAGAGCTCCCAGATGCCCGCGCCGGTGTCGCGGACGAGCTGCGCGATCCGCGGCAGTTCCTCGACGGTGTCGCGCATCACGACGGTGTTCACCTGCACGGTGACACCGTGCCGCCGCAGCATGCGTATCGCCTCGAGCGTCTCCTCGAAGTGGCCGGGAATGCCGCGCACGCCGTCGTGGGTCTCAGCCGTCGCGCCGTCGAGGCTGATCGACGCGATCTTCAGCCCGTGGCGGCGCAGAGCTTCGATCCGCTCTGCCGTCAGCAACGGCGTCACGCTCGGCGCGAGCGCAAACGGCAACCGGTTCGCGGCGGCTTCTTCGGCGAGCAGGTTCAGATCGCGGCGCATCAACACGTCGCCGCCGGTCGCGACGAGCACCGGCCGCGGCACGCCGAATCCCGTGAGCGTGCCGAGGAAGTCGACGGCTTCGTGCGTCGTGAGCTCACCCGGCAGCGGCTGGGCGATCGCCGAGGCGCGGCAATGCCGGCAGGCGAGCCCGCACGCCCTCGTCGTCTCCCAGAAGACGAGGATCGGCCGTTGATCGAGGTCGATCGGCAACCTCGCCAGGATCGCCGTGTGGCCGACGCCGCGAATCCGTGTTTTCCCGATGACCCTCGTCAGCGGCGGTTGAGCTTCGCCAGGCGGCGCGCCACGACCGCTGCAGCGCGCGCGAGCTCCCCGGCAGCTTCGGCATCGCCGACGACCGACGAGCGAAGCTGGCCTCGAACATGCTCGGCGAGCGTGACGATCTCGTCCGCGCACGAGGCGATCTCCTCCGGCACCGCGATCGTCCGCGCACGCGTCTCGTCGTTGCGGTCGGCCATGAACGCGGTGTAGGCGCCCGAATCTTCGTCGGCGAGCTCCGAGAGGCGCGACCACAGCGCCTTCGCACGCACGACCGACTCCTCGTCGCCGGCAAAGCGGCCGGCCAGCTCGACCAGCGCGGCGGCGATCGCCGCGGTCAGGGCGGTGGCGGCGCCGCTCGCGGGCGCGGGCGTCCGCTCGCCCAGCGCCGCGAGGAACTCACCGACTTGGAGCTGGCTCAGCGTCATGGCGGTAGAACACGGCTTCGGACGGGGGCAGCGGCGTATTGCCGCGGATCAGATCGGCGGCTTTCTCGGCGACCATCATCACGGGGGCGTAGATGTTCCCGTTCGTCACGTTCGGGAACACGCTCGCGTCGACGACGCGGAGGCCGTCGAGCCCGTAGACGCGCAGCGACGCCGGATCGACAACGGCTCCCATCGCGCACGTGCACGAGGGATGCAGCGCGGTCTCTGCGTCGCGGCGCACCCAGTCGAGAATCTCGTCGTCGCTCTCGACGCCGGCGCCCGGCGACAGCTCGCCGCCGTTGAACGGGTCGAACGCGGGCTGCGTGAGGATCGAGCGAGCTGCGCGCACGCATTCCACCCACTCGCGGCGGTCCTGGTCGGTGGAGAGGTAGTTGAAGCGCAGAGCCGGATGCACGCGGGGGTCGGTGGAGGTGATCTTCACCGAGCCACGCGCGTCCGAGTACATGGGGCCGACGTGCAGCTGGTAGCCGTGACCCTGCGGCGCCGTGCCGTCGTAGCGCACCGCGATCGGCAGGAAGTGGAACATCACATTTGGATAAAGAACTTCGTCGTTCGAACGGATGAAGCCGCCCGCTTCGAAATGGTTCGTCGCGCCCGAGCCCGACTTGAAGAGCAGCCACTTCAAACCGACGAGCGGCCGGTTGCGCCACTTGTAGGCGGGCGCGACGGTCACCGGCAGCTTCGACGAGTACTGCACGTACACCTCGAGGTGGTCCTGCAGGTTCTCGCCGACGGCGGGCAGGTCGTGCACGGCACCGATGCCCAGGGCCTCGAGCTCGGCGGCGTTGCCGACGCCGGAGAGCTGCAGCAACTGCGGCGAGTTGATCGCGCCGCCGCAGAGAATCACCTCGCCCGCACGGATCGTCTCGCCGCCGACCTGCACTCCGACCGCGCGCGTGCCCTCGAAGACCACGCGCTCGACGAACGTGCGCGTCCGCACCTCGAGGTTTCGCCGCGACATCGCCGGATGGAGGTAGGCGCGCGCGGCGCTCCAGCGGCGGCCGCGGTAGATGTTGCGGTCGAACTTCGCGAAGCCCTCTTGCCGGTAGCCGTTCACGTCGTTGGTCAGCTCGTACCCGGCCTCCTGCACGGCCGCGAAGAACGCGCCGAAGAGCGGCCCCTCCGCGGGCCCGCGCTCGAGCAGCAGCGGCCCGTCGCCGCCGCGCCATTCGTCCGCGCCGGCGAAGCACGTCTCCATGCGCTTGAAGTACGGCAGGCAGTGCGCGTAGTCCCAGTCCGCGAGCCCCCAGCGCTCGTAGTCGAGCGGGTTGCCGCGCTGGAAGATCATCCCGTTGATCGAGCTCGAGCCGCCGAGCACCTTGCCGCGCGCGTGGTAGATGCGCCGCCCGTTCAGGTCCGGTTCCGGCTCGGACTCGTACTTCCAGTCGTAGAAGCGGCTGCCGATCGGGAACGAGAGCGCAGCCGGCATGTGGATGTAGAGATCCCACCACGAGTCCGGCCTGCCTGCCTCGAGCACGAGCACGTTCGTCGAGGGATCCTCGGTCAGCCGTGCCGCGAGCGCGCAGCCCGCCGACCCGCCGCCGACGATGACGTAGTCCCAGCTCAAGCGACGACGATCGTCTGCAGCTCGGTGAACGACTCCATCGGCGCGCTGCCGCCGACCCGGCCGATGCCGCTCGCCGTTCCCGAGCGGCCGCCGAAGGGCAGGTGCGACTCCCAGTAGTTCGACGAGTCGTTGATGTTCACCCACCCCGTGCGCACGGCGTCGGCGTAGCGCAGCCCTTGCGCGAGGTCGCGCGTGAAGATCGCCGAGAGCAGGCCGTAGGGCGATGCGTTCGCGAGCCAGATCGCCTCGTCGAGCGACTCGATTGCAACCACGGGCGCGATCGGCCCGAACGTCTCTTCCTGGGCGACGAGCGAGTCGGCCGGCACGCCGTCGAGCACCGTCGGCTGCCAGTAGAGATCCGTCGGAAAGCCGGACTGGCGCGCACCGCCCGAGATCACCGTTGCGCCGCGCCGCACGGCATCGTCGACGTGCTCGTCCATCTTCTCGGCGACGCCGGCGTTGTTCAGCGGGCCCATCGTCGTGCCCTCGGCGAACGGATCGCCGAGCACGACTCGCTCGCCGACGAGCTGCGCGAGCCGCGCCACGAACTCCTCGCGCACGTCACGGTGCACAAGCAGCCGCTCGCCGGCGGTGCAACTCTGCCCCGCGCACATGAAGCAGGCGGTGACGGTCGCCTCGGCGGCGAGCTCGAGATCCGCGTCGTCCATGACGACGACCGGCCCGTTCCCGCCGAGCTCGAGCACCACAGCCTTTCCCGCCGCGGCCTCCGCGACCTTGCGGCCGGTCTCGGTCGAGCCGATGAAGCCGACACCGTGCGTGCCCGGGTTGCGCGCGATCTCGTCGCCGACCGTCGAACCAGGCCCGGTGACGAGGTTGAAGACGCCGGGCGGCAGGTCGGCCGCGACGACGCACTCGGCGAGCGCGACCGCGGCGACCGCCGTCGACGACGCCGGCGTCCACACGACGGCGTTGCCCGAGGCGAGCGCGGGCGCAATCAGCTCGGCCGGCATCGTGTAGGGCCAGTTCCAGGGCGTGATCACGCCGATCACGCCGCGCGGCCGGCGCACGAGCAGCACCCGCTTGCCGGGCGTGAACGAGTTCGCGAGCCGCCCCTCGAGGCGCTTGCCGTCCTCCGCGGCGTTGCGCCAGTACTGCACCAGCTCCTCGACCTCGTCGCGCGACTCGTGCAGAGGCTTGCCCTGGTCGAGCGTCAGCGTGTGCGCCAGCGTCTCACGCCGTCTCTCCACCTCGTCCGCGACGCGATGCATGAACGCCGCGCGCTCGAACGCCGTCGTCCGCGACCACGCATCGGCGGCGCGGTTCGCGGCGTCGATCGCGCGCTGTGCATCCGCGCGGGTGCCCTTCGGGACCTCGGCGATCTCTTCGCCGGTCGCCGGGGAGTCGGCGGTGAAGGTCTCACCGCTCTCGGAGCCGGCCCACTCGCCGGCGATGAACATCTCAGTCGCCAAGCTCGGTCCTCCGGCGGTCGACGTAGGCCTTGAGCTCGTCCTTCAGGCCCTGGTCCATCTCCGGCTCGACGTACTCCTCGAGCGTCTTCTCGGAGATCTCACCTGCCCGCGTCGTGGCATCACGGCCACCGAGGCGGTTCCAGCGCTCATAGTTCTCCGTCGACGAGAGCAGCGGCCGATAGAAGCACTCGCGGAAGCGCTCGAGCGTGTGCACGGCGCCGAGGAAATGGCCGCCCTGCCCCACCTCCTGGTGCGCGCTGAACGCAAGGGACTCCTCGTTGATGTTCAGCGGCTGGAAGACGTGATACAGCATCCGCAGCAGCTCGACGTCGACGATGAACTTCTCGTAGCACGAGACAAGACCCGACTCGAGCCAGCCTGCGGAGTGCATGACGAAGTTCGTGCCGGCGAGGAACGTCGGCCAGAGCGTCATCGCCGCTTCGTACGCAGCCTGGGCATCGACGGTCTGCGACGACGTGAGCGCGCCGCCGCCACGGAACGGCAGCTTGTAGTGACGAGCGATCTGGCCGGTGCAGAGCAGACCGATCGCGGATTCCGGTGTGCCGAAGCTCGGCGAGCCCGACTGCATGTCGGTGTTGGAGAGGAACGAGCCGAACACGACGGGACAGCCGGGGCGAATCGTCTGCACGAGCGCGATCCCTGCGAGCGCTTCCGCCACCTGCTGGGCGAGCGAGGCAGCGATCGAGACCGGAGACATCGCGCCCATCAGGAGGAACGGCGTGATGATCATCGCCTGGTTCGCCCGCGCGTACTCAAGCAGCGCCGAGAGCATGCGGTCGTCGTAGCGGAGCGGCGAGTTGACGTTGATCAGCGAGATGATCGCCGGGTTCTCCTCGATCGACTCACGGCCGAACACCATCTCCGCCAGCGCGATTGTGTCGAGTGCGTTCGGGCCGGACGTGACCGAGCCCATGAAGGGCTTGTCGGAGAGTGTGAGCAGCGCGTAGACCATGTCGAGATGCCGCGAATCGAGCGCCTTGTCGCCCGGCTCACAGATCGTGCCGCCCGGCGTGTCGAGCTCCGGGAAGGACTGCGCAAGCTTCACGAGGTTCTCGAAGTCCTCGTACATCGCCTCGCGGCGTTCGAGCCCGCGGCGCACGAACGGGCAGCCGTAAACGGCGCCGAACGCCATGTGCTTGCCGCCGACATGGATGTTTTTCTCCGGGTTGCGCGCCTGCAGCTCGAACTCGCGCGGCGCCTTCGCGACCTGCTCGAGGATCCAATCGGGGTCGAACTTGACGAGGTCGCCCTCGACCTGCTGGCCTGCGGCCGCGAGCGCCTCCTGCGCGTCGACGTGCTGGAAGTCGACTCCGAGCTCGGAGACGATGCGGCGCCAGCCGCGCTCGAGCTCCTGCATCGAGAACTCGTCCAGGATCTCGTAGCGCGGAAGTTCGTTGATCAGCAAGGTTCAGACCTCCAGGAGGTGTTCGAGGGCAAGTTCGAGCCGGGTGTCGCCGGTCTCGCGAAGCTCGAGCGGCAGGCCGAGCTTTTGAGCGGCGGCCTCCGCCTTCGCGTGCAGCTCGGGCGTCGGCGACTGCGCGAGCCAGACGACGCGCTCGTAGTGGCGAAAGTAGTCGTCGCGCAGCTCGGGATGACGGTCGAGCCCGAGGCCGCGCCACACGACCCGGTCGAACGAGCGCACGAGAAAATCCGTGAGGTAGTAGGTCCCCGGCTCGTGATCCATTCCGCCGAAGAGCTGGTAGCAGTCGGCGCCCGGCAGGCGCGGCAGGTCGTCGAGCGC
>PLDP01000246.1:1911-4563 GCA_003136795.1 Actinomycetota bacterium | reverse complement strand
GTTTAGTCGTCGAGCGGGCTGTCGACCTCGGGGGTCTCCGTGGCCTCGCCGGCCTCGTGAGACGTCGCGTCGGCCGCGCCCGGCTCGCCGCCGAAGCTCATGTCGAGTCCACCGAAGTCGACCGCGCCGTCCTGGCCGATCTCCTCGAGCGCCTGGAGCAGGGTGTCCCGCTCGTACGCTTCGCGGACGATCGGCTCGCTCGGCGAGATCTCGATGTTCCGGTACCGCTTCAGGCCGGTGGCCGCCGGGATCAGCTTCCCGATGATCACGTTCTCCTTCAGCCCGAGCAGGCGGTCGATCTTGCCCTCGATCGCAGCGTCGGTCAACACCTTCGTCGTCTCCTGGAAGGAGGCCGCCGACAGGAACGACTCCGTGGCGAGCGACGCCTTGGTGATGCCGAGGATGAGCGGCTCGTGTGTCGCCTTCTCGCCCTTCGCCTTCACCTTCGCGTTCTCGCGCTCGTAGATCGCCCGGTCGACGAGCTGGCCCGGCAGCAGGTCGGTGTCGCCGTTCGACTCCACGCGCACCTTCTTCAGCATTTGCCGAACGATCAGCTCGATGTGCTTGTCGTGGATCTCGACGCCCTGGCTCTTGTAGACCTTCTGCACCTCGCCGACGAGGTACAGCTCGGTCTCGGTCGAGCCCTTGAGGGCGAGCTTGTCGGCCGGGTTCTGCGAGCCCTCGTTGAGCGGATCGCCGGCCTCGACGACCTGGCCGTTCGTGACCAGCAGGCGCGTCCGGCGCGGCAGCTGGTATTCGACCGGTTCCGTGAGCTCGCCGTCCTTGCCGAGCTCCGTCGGGATGACGGAGATCTTCGGGCCGCGCTCCGTCTGCTCGATCTCGATGCGCCCACCGAGCTCGACCAGCACGGCCGCGCCCTTCGGGTTCCGCGCCTCGAAGATCTCGACGACACGCGGCAGGCCGTGCGTGATGTCCGCGCCGGCGACGCCGCCGGTGTGGAACGTGCGCATCGTCAGCTGCGTGCCCGGCTCGCCGATCGACTGCGCCGCGATGATGCCGACCGCGTCGCCGATCTCGCACATCTCGCCCGTCGCTGGGAAGATGCCGTAGCAGGTCTTGCACACCCCGCTCTCCGCGCGGCACTTGAGCACCGAGCGGACGGGGATGAGGTAGTCCGGGCCGAGCTCGACCTCGAGCTCCTCCAGTAGCGCGAGCGTGACGGTCACGCCGCGTTCGATCAGGAGTGACTTGCCGGGCTTGCCCGACGCGAGCGGCTTGTAGGTGTCCGCCGAGATCACGCGGCCGAGCAGCGACTTGTTCAAGCCGTCGCTCGTGCGGATCGGGATAGCGATGTGGTTCTCGGTTCCGCAGTCGTCCTCGCGCACGATCACGTCCTGCGAGACGTCGACGAGACGCCGCGTCAGGTAGCCCGAGTCCGCGGTGCGGAGAGCGGTGTCCGCGAGGCCCTTACGGGCGCCGTGCGTCGAGATGAAGTACTCGAGCACCGACAGGCCTTCCATGAAGTTGGCCTTGATCGGGCGCTCGATGATCTCGCCCTTCGGATTCGCCATCAGACCGCGCATACCGGCAAGCTGGCGGATCTGCTTCATCGAGCCGCGGGCGCCGGAGTTGGCCATCATGAACACCGGGTTCAGCTCGTCGAAGTGGTCCTCCATCGCGGAGGCGACTTCGTCGGTGGCCTCGGTCCAGATGTTGACGATCGTCTCGTGGCGCTCGTCTTCGGTGATCAGGCCCATGTCGTACTGGCCGTGCACCTCCTCGACGCGCTTTTCGTAGCCGGCCAGGATCTTCTCCTTGTCCGGCGGGATGACGATGTCGTTCTTCGAGATCGTGACGCCGGCCTTCGTCGCGTACTTGAAGCCGAGCGTCTTGATCGTGTCGAGGACCGGCGCGAGCGTGTGCGCGCCGTAGCGGTCCGAAAGCGACAGCACGTAGCGGTCGGTGTCGGCCTTCGCGAGCGTCCGGTTCATGAAGTCGAACTCGAGCTCCTGCTCGGGCGGGAGCAGCTCGTCGAGCGCGCGGTACACGGCCGAGTTGATCAGCACGCGACCGGGCGTCGTCAAGTGCAGCTCCTCGTTGAAGCGGAACTCGATCGGCTCCTGCAGCCCGACGGCCTTCATCTCGAGCGCGACCTCGATCTCGTCCGCCGAGTCGAAGCGCCGCGGGTGCGGCTTCAGCTTCGCGGACTCCATCGACGCCAGGTCGAGGTTCGAGTACGTCAGGTAGTAGATGCCGAGCACCATGTCCTGCGTCGGGGTCGCGAGCGGGCGGCCGGACGCCGGGGACAGGATGTTGTTCGAGCTGAGCATCAGGATGCGGGCCTCGGCCTGCGCCTCCGCGCTGAGCGGCAGGTGCACGGCCATCTGGTCACCGTCGAAGTCCGCGTTGAACGCGTGACAGACGAGCGGGTGCACCTGGATCGCCTTGCCCTCGACGAGGATCGGCTCGAAGGCCTGGATGCCGAGACGATGCAGCGTCGGTGCGCGGTTCAGCAGCACCGGATGCTCGGCGATCACCTCTTCGAGAACGTCCCAGACCTCGGGCGTCATCGAGTCGACGTACTTCTTGGCCGCCTTGATGTTCTGGACGGACTTCCGCTCGACGAGCCGGCTCATGATGAACGGCTTGAAGAGCTCGAGCGCCATCAACTTCGGCAGGCCGCACTGGTGC
>PLDP01000246.1:0-1863 GCA_003136795.1 Actinomycetota bacterium | reverse complement strand
GCTTCTCGTTGTTGACGATGATCTCCGGCGCGCCGAGGTCAAGCAGCCTCTTCAGGCGGTTGTTCCGGTTGATCACCCTGCGGTAGAGGTCGTTCAGGTCCGACGTGGCGAAGCGGCCACCGTCGAGCTGCACCATCGGGCGCAGCTCCGGCGGGATCACCGGAATCGCCTCGAGGACCATCCACTCCGGGCGGTTCTGCGACTTGATGAACGCAGAGACCACCTTCAGGCGCTTGATCGCGCGCTGCTGCTTCTGGCCCTTCGAGGTCTTGATCGTGTCGCGGAGCGTCGCGGCCTCGAGGTTCAGGTCGAGGTCGCGGAGCAGGTCGCGGATCGACTCCGCGCCCATCCCGCCGCGGAAGTACACGCCGAAGCCGTACGGCGAGCCGAAGCGGTCCTTTAGCTCGCGGAACAGCTGCTCGTCGTTGACGACCATCTTCGGCTCGAGGTCGCGGAAGAGCTGCCAGGTCTGCTCGAGGCGGCGCACCGAGTCGACGGCGGCCTCGCGCGTGTCCTCACGGCGAGACTCGATGTCGAGGTACATCTCGCGCACCTTCAGCGCCCACTGGATCAGCGAGTCGAGGTCCTCCTTCTGGATCTTCCCGTCGGTCCGCAGGCAGAGGTCGTTCGTCAGTTCGCGGATGTCCTGGCCCTCTTCCCAGGTGTCCACGACGTCCTTCAAGAGGCCGCTGCCGAGGCCGCGCGCCTTGTCCAGGTTCTTCTGGTCGACGTCCGCTGCAATCTGGGCGTCTTCCTCGTTCAGCTCCTCGCCGGTGAGCAGGCCGTCCACGATGCGATGGATGTGCTTCGTGATCGCGCCCTTCTTGGCGCCGGTCGCCTTCTCGAGCTCCTTCTCGATCGGCAGGATCGCCGCGAGGATCTGCTCGGCGGCGGCGCTGACCTGCTCGAGCTCGCGCGGAGTGAGCTTGCGGTCGTCGCGGATCGCCGCGTTGCGGACGAGCTCGCGAATCTTCTTCGCGTCTTCGGTGGTGATCTGCGGGACGAGCTCTAGGAAGAGCCCGCCGACCAGCTTGCGCGCCTCCTCGAGCGGCGGGAGCAGCTGCTCCTCCGCCCAGGTGGCGAGGCCGCGGGTCCAGAAGTCGTCGTCCTCGTCGAAGCCCTTCTCCTTGCCCTCGGCGAAGAACGCGCGCCGGCGGGCGAGCCGCTTCTCGAGGTCGGCAAGCTGCTCGTCGCGGTCGACGTAGATCTGCTCGGACTCCGCCTTGACCTTGTCCTCGAGGCCGTTCAGGTCCTTCGCGCGCGCCTCGTTGTCGACGTTCGTCACGATCGACGCGGCGAAATAGAGCACCTTCTCGAGCTCGCGCGGAGCGATGTCGAGCAGGTAGCCGATGCGGCTCGGCACGCCCTTGAAGAACCAGATNNGTAGTTGATCGTCTCCGGCTTCGTGACCTCGCCCGACGACCAGTCGCGGATCTGCTTACTCGATGCGAGACCGATGCGGATCGCGTCGAACTCATTGATGTCGATCAAGTGACTTCTCGCCTACTTTCTGAAGGTCGTCGGTTCTCAGTCTTCGATGTCGACGGGGGCGTCGTCGTCGCCGGCGCCCACGGGCTCTGCGTCCTCTTCGTCGTCGGAGTCGTCGNNCACAGCTGCCCGCAGCGAGCCGGGCGAGAGGTCGATGCCGAGCTCTTCCGCGGCGCGGAGCAGCTCGTCGTCTTCCTCGCGGACCTCGACCTGGCCGCCGTCCTCGGAGATCACGGCGACGTCGAGCGCCAGGGACTGCATCTCCTTCAGGAGCACCTTGAACGACTCGGGGATCGACGGCTCGGCGATGTTCTCGCCCTTGACGATCGCCTCGTATGCCTTGACCCGCCCGACGGTGTCGTCGGACTTGATCGT
>PLDP01000128.1 GCA_003136795.1 Actinomycetota bacterium | reverse complement strand
CCCCAGACGCGCTCGAGCAGCTGGTCGCGCGTGAGCACGAGGCCGCGATGGTCGAGCAGCTCCCAGAGCAGGTCGAACTCCTTCGGCGCGAGCTGGATCTCCTCGTCGACGACGCGAGCCTCGCGCCGGCCGGCGTCGATGTGCAGGTCGCCGTGGTCGATCGTCGCGCTCTCACGCTCGCGCCGCTCGGGCGTCGCGCGCCGCAGGATCGACTTGACCCGCGCGACGAGCTCACGCGGGTTGAAAGGCTTGGTCAGATAGTCGTCGGNNGCGGTCAGCATCAGGATCGGCACGTCGCTCGTCTGGCGAATGCGCTTCGTCACCTCGATGCCGTCGATGTCGGGCAGCATCAGGTCGAGGACGATCAGACCGGGCATCTCGTGTGCGACCTGCGCGAGCGCATCGGTGCCGTTCGACGCCGTGCGAACGCCGTAGCCGGCGTTCTTCAAATACAGGGAGACGAAGCTGGCGATCGAGCTCTCGTCCTCGACCACCAGAATGTTCGGCGTCTGCGACGTCACGCTACGGGCCCGGCGACGGGACCATCGTGGGCTGGACGCCGAACTGGACGAAGCGCGAAGCGGGGAACGACGGAACTGGGATCCACTTGCCGCTGTCGAGCGCGTAATTGCCGGGATCGGTGGCGAGGACGTCGCCCGCGAGCTGCGCCGTGCCGACGCCGACGGCGGTGAGGTCGATCCCGAGGCCCTTGATGTTGAGCTTGTACTTGCCACCGGTGACGCGGAAGCGAATGTCGGTTCCGCCGTAGACCGTGACCGTGTCGTTCACCGGGTGCGTCTTCTCCGCCCCGCTGACGTAGATCATGCCGTCGTCCGCGATCGGGTCGGTGACGGTGAGCTTGCCCTTGTCGATCTGCCCCCAGAGCGTTCCGCGGGTGCCGGTCACGACGACGGTTCCGTCGACCTTGCTCAGCTCGAGCACGCCGTCCCCGGCCACCCGCGCACCAGCCAGAGCCGCCGGGACGGCGACGAGGCCACAGAGCAGGATGAGACAGAGCCGGCGCATCGACAAGAACAGTGTTTCCTGCCGAATTATGCTCTGAATGAGGGACATGTAAGGAGTTTTCGTGCCGACCGCTCTTGTACGGTCATCCACGATGCATGACCTGACGAGCTTCGGGCTTACGATCTTGCTCGTCGCGGGCGCGCTCTCGGCCGCGCTGCTCGCGTCGAAGCTGAGCGCGCGCACGTCGATCCCGTCGGCCGCTTTCTTCCTCGTCGCCGCCGCCCTCGCCTCGGATCTCTATCCGTCCCTCGTCCTCTCGATCTCGACGGTGGAGAAAGTCGCCACCGTGGCACTGATCGTGATCCTCTTCGACGGCGGCTCGTCGATCGGCTGGCGCCGGTTCCGCGCCGCGGCGTTGCCGATCGTCTCCCTCGGCGTCCTCGGCACGTTCGCGACCGCCGGGTTGATCGCCGTCTTCGCCCACTGGGTGCTCGGGCTCACCTGGGTGACGGCGGGGCTCCTGGGTGCGGCGGTCGCGCCGACCGACCCCGCCGTGATGTTCTCGGTGTTCGGAGAGCGCGAGATCACCGGTCGCACCGGCACGATCCTCGAGGGCGAGTCGGGTGCGAACGACCCGGTCGGCATCGCGCTGATGCTGGGGATGATCGAGCTCGCAACGCACGCCGACGCGTCGTTCTGGATCGTCGTGCGCGTGTTCGCAGAGCAGATGTCGATCGGGCTCGCGATCGGCGTCGTCGGCGGCCTCTTCGAGCGGAGGCTCATGCAGCGCGTCGCCCTGCCTTCCGCCGGGCTCTACACGCTGCGCACGCTCGCGCTTGCCGGTCTCGTCTACGGCGTCGCCGCGGTCGCGCACGGCTCGGGCTTCCTTGCCGTCTTCGTCGCCGGGCTGATCGTCGGCGACGTTCGCGCACCGTTCACCGCCGAGATCCGGGTGTTCCAGGACGGGCTCGCCGCGCTCGCGGAGATCGTCGTGTTCGTCGCGCTCGGGCTGACGATCGACCTGTCGGGGCTCACGTCAGCCCACTGGATCGACGGCCTGCTGCTCGCGGCCTTCGTCGCGCTTGTTGCGCGCCCGATCGCACTCGCACCGCTCCTTGCGCCGGCTCGCCTGCGCGCCGGCGAGCGTCTGTTCGTCATGTGGGGCGGGCTGAAGGGTGCCGTGCCGATCCTGCTCGCCGCGTTCGCGCTCGGACGGCATGTCGAGGACGCGCAGCGGATCTACGAGACGGTCTTCGTCGTCGTGCTCGCCTCGGTGATCGTGCAGGGCGGGACGATCGGCGTGGCGGCGCGCCGGCTCGGCGTCGAGCTGCGAGCTATGCCACGCGGCGAACCGTCTGCGTGAGCCCCGTCGCTCGAACGCTTTCGTACGTGTCGACCACGCGTACCGCGCCGGCCTCGTGCGCGGCGGGCTCGCAGACGACGCAGACGGCCTGGTCGCGCCGCTCCCACCGCCACGTGCGGTAGCGCTCGCCGGCGAGCAGGGTACGGCGGCAGACCTGGCACATCGCCATCTGCCC
>PLDP01000140.1 GCA_003136795.1 Actinomycetota bacterium | reverse complement strand
AGTCGGTGTCGGCCCGGCGCGCTGAACCGTGCGCCGACTGGTCATCTGGTCGACTACGGGAATCGGTGGTCGAGTGCTGCGGACAGGCTGCGAGGATCCAACTCCAACATGAGAAGACGATGCGCGATCCTCTCCGCGGCTGCGACGACCGTGATCGTCGCGACAACCGGCTGCGGCGGCAACCCGGGAGCGGAACCGGAGCGCTCGTCGGTCGCCCCGTCGACCGGCGCGAAGATCTTCCAGCGAGCATGTGGCGCCTGCCACACCCTGACCGGCCACGACACGCAGGTCAACGGCGGCGACCTGGGGCTGCTGCACGGAACGGTTTCAGAGGTTGCAGACTTCAGCCAAATCATGCCGGCACGCCATCCGCTGACCGCGATCGAGATCAGGCAGGTTGCCGAGTACATTGTCGGTGTGGAGCGCGTCGAACACGGCCGTGCGGGGTGACACAGGTCGGTCGGCTGGGCCAGTGTCGCGTTATGACGCCTGACGCGAGGTGCGGGCGTAGACCTTGACGCGGTTAGTCGGCGAGCATGTGAATGCTCCAGGTTCCTGGGACGCCTTTGAGTTCGTGGAGGCCGCGCTCTTGGAATGTGAAGTCTGATCCGGCGACGAGGTCTGTGACGGTTTGTGAGACGAGTATTTCGTTTGTGTCGGCAAGAGCGGCGACTCGTGCGGCGATCACGACGGCGAGTCCCACGAGTTTCGACCCGGAGACTTCGCATTCGCCTGTGTGGACTCCGGCGCGCACGGCAAGACCGGCCGCGGGGGCGGAGGCGAGAATTTCGCGGGCGCAGGAGATCGCCCGCGCGGGTCCGTCGAAGCGACAGAAGAAACCGTCACCGGCGCTGTCGAGAACCGTACCTCGGTAGCGGGCTACTTCTCGACGGACTGCCGCGTGGTGGGATTCGAGTAGTTCCCGCCAGCGCCGATCGCCGAGTTCGGCAGCGATGGCGGTTGAGCCGACGAGGTCGGTGAACAGCAGCGTCGCGAGAACTGTGTCCGGAACCACGCGTGGTGCCTCGCCCCGCACAAACGCCAAGGCGGCCTCGATGACGGGCTCGGTTGCCGGGCTGCTGCCCTCGCCCGGCACCTCGATACGAGTCGCCCCCGGAACCCGTTCACTCACGTACTCGGCGGCCGCTCGACCGCCAGCCCGATGTATCACCAGAGTCGGCACCCTGACCGAGCCAAGGACATCGGTGATGTCGGTGCCGATCTGCATGCGCCAGAACTCCGCGGCGGAGGCGGGACTCGAAGACTGACGGTGATTCCAAACAAACCAATCCAGATACTCCTGATCATCGGCCCACTGCGGATTGATCCCGGCCGCCAACTCCATCAGGAAATCCCGGTCTCCCCAACGATCGCGCACCGCCCGCAGGAACCCCAGCATCTCGTCCTCCGACGGCCCGAAGGGATATTCGACACTCCGGACCCGGCGCGCAAACGGTTCATCAAGGACAAGCCGCTCGACGCGTTCCGGATACGTCGCCGCTGTCAGAAGACAGGCATTCGCGCTGTCAGCCGTGCCAAAAAGCGACGCACGCTCGATCCCCTCCGCGTCGAGGACGGCAAGCACATCCTCCGACCAATCCTCAAGCGTCACATTCCGAGGACGATCCGACAGACCCATCCCGCGAGGATTCAACACCGTAAGCCGCGTCTCAGCGCTCAACCGATCGAAGAACATCCGCATCGCCGGTAGCTCCCACAGCGCGATCAGACTCGACAAGAACGGCACGAACACCAACTCCCGCGGCCCCTCCCCAACGACCTGATACGCCACCGCAACCCCACCGCTGCGCGCATACCTGACATCCGGCACCGAGTCACTCCGCATCCCGAGATGATGTCAGCCGCCGCCAAGCGAAAGCATTAACCCCCTCAGACCACCATGGTCGCCTGGGCGAGCGTGCTTACGCCTGAGAGCGTTTTTGGCGGTTCCGTCGTCCCTCTTCGAAGATCTTCGCGACCCGATCGATCAGCTCGGGATTGGAGAGCTTCGCCGGCACACCCTGCTCCGCGCACGAACGCTCGCTAGTGCTTGCGCCAGTACGTTGCTCACTCGACCTGTCCCGACGAGGGCCGGTCGTCCTTAATCGCCGACGCCCGTTCGTCAAAGAGCGCGAACGTCGCGCGGACAATCTCCTCGCGCGGCACGACCAAATAGTCCCACTCGAAGTCCTCGCCGCGCTCCTCGCAGATGCGCCGACGGTAGAACTGAGATTCCCCCGGATCCACCGACACGGCTATCCCGCATCCTGAGTCCCGATTGAGCACGTAGCTCGCCGACGGAGCTCCAGCCGAGAGGTAAGGAGTCGAACGTCGGCGGGGTTTCGACAACGGGCAACAGATCACGCAAGTTGTACGACCCTGGCAGGACCTGAATATGCGCGTGGTCAATACACGCCGAGCGTGAGGTATTGGCTGCAGCGCAGGCTCCGTGTTCAAAAACGGTAACCGCCGATGCCGAAGGGCAGCCCACGCCACGGTGGTCGGGCGGTAACGTCTCTCATCGCTGAGTCCGAAACCCACCGGCGCCCTCAATCTCATCTCGGTTCGTCGACGCCGGTGTGGGCCCGGGTGGGGATCACGTCGGCGGAGCGCTGGTTCGGCAATCAGCTGACCCGGCAGATCAGTAGTCATCACCGGCGGCGCCTTCGCCGCATCGGNNCCCGGCTTTGCGCTCGTTCGCGACGGCGACCCGGTCGTTGTTCGCGATCTTCTCGCCGATCTCGCGGAGCGGGTAGACGTGCGCGTGCTTGCCTGGGCCGGGGCGCCGCTGCCGCTCTTCCGGCCCTCACGCCGCGACGTGCGGCAGGTCCGCGAGCAGCTCGTCAGCCGCACGAAGATCAAGTGCGCGCTCGACGCGCACGAGCGGCCGCTTCATTGCCATCACGAGAAGACGATCGTCATCGACGACCGTGTGGCGTTCGTCGGCGGCATCGATCTGACATCCGAATCCGGAGATCGCTTCGACGCCAGCCACCATCCCGCGCGCGCGTCAGTCGGCTGGCACGACGTCTGCGCTCGGATCGAAGGCCCGGCCGTCGCGGATGTCGCCGACCACTTCAACATGCGCTGGCATGAAGTCACGGGCGAACGGCTCGCCGACGCGACACCGCCAATACGTGGCGGGGAGGTCGAGGTGCAGATTGTTCGCACCGTGCCCGAGCGAATCTACAAGGCAACCCGGAACGGCGACTTCGGCATTCTCGAGTCCTATCTCCGGGCGTTCGAGGGCGCGCAGCGGTTCATTTACCTCGAGAACCAGTTCCTCTGGTCACCGGAGATCGCGAGCGTCCTCGTCGAGAAGCTCTCCCGGCCGCCGTCGGCGGACTTTCGCATCGTGATGCTGCTCCCGGCGAAGCCGGCCACCGGCACCGATGACACGCGAGGGGTGCTTGGCGAGCTGGTCGAGGCCGACGCAGATGCCGGCCGGATCCTCGCCTGCACGATCTATGCGCGCTCCGGTGCCCGGGCCGACCCGATTTACGTCCATGCGAAGGTTGGGATCGTCGATGACGCCTGGATCACGATCGGCTCTGCGAATCTGAACGAGCACTCGCTGTTCAACGACACCGAGATGAACCTCGTCAGCCACGACGCGGCGCTCGCGCTTGAAACACGTCTCCGGCTGTGGGCGGAGCACCTCGAGTTGGCGGTTGACGAGCTCCGCCGCGACCCGATCGAGGTGATCGACCAGCTGTGGCATCCAATCGGCAGGGATCAGCTCGCGCGACGGGAAGCCGGCCTGCCGCTGACCCACCGGCTCGTCCGACTGCCGCATGTTTCGAAGCGCTCGGGCCGCGCCTTAGGCCCACTGTCCGGCTTGCTCGTCGACGGCTAGTTACGTGCCTTGCTCGACCTGTTGGAAGCGCTCTCGCAACTGCTTGATCGCCGGCATCAGCACCAGCGCCGGGACGATCGGCAGCCAGAAGTTGAACAGCCGGTAGATGACAACGGCGACGAGCGTCCGCGCAAACGGCAACCCCATCCAAACGAGCGCGAACGTCAACGCGATCTCGACCACCCCGGCGCCCCCCGCGGGCAGCGCGCGGCGCGTCAAGACATACCCGCCCGAATAGGCGAGCACAAGCGCCGCGACGGAAATTCGAGCGTTGACGATCTGTAGCGCGGCCCAGAGGCAGAGGATGTCGCCTGCCCAGTAGGCAGCGTTGCCGAGGACGCCGACCCCGTGCTCGCGCGGGCTCAGAAGCAGCGCGCGCACAGACATCGCGCCCGCGATCAGGATTGCGAACCAGCGGCGCAGGTAACCGCCCCGCAATCTGCCCAATCGCCTGCCACGCTTCGGCGAGGTGAGGTAGAAGCCGAGCGCGAGACTCGGCAAGATCAGCAGCGACGGCAACGTCGCCGAGTTGCTCGCGTGCCCATCGAGACGAAAGAAGAGGGCAGCTGACGCGATCAAAGCGCCGATCGAGAGCACGAGATACTCGAGCAGTCCGAGCCCGACCGCCCGCGCCTCGGCCTCCCGTCGGCTCGCCCCCGCCTTCTGGAACGCCCAGGAGTCGACAGCGAACCCTCCCGATGAGCGCGTCGCCGCGAAGACCCCGAACCCCGCGACCACGGTCTGTGCGGAGATCTTCAGGCTCATCTCGGAGCCCTCATCCACCCGCGCCATATCCCGAACGGTGAACGCATAGCCGGCGTACGCAATCAGCTCACCGGCCAGGCAGACCCCAAGCCATGCCCACGCGTGGTTCGCCTCCGTCAGGCGCGTAACCCGCGTTCCCCCCGCCGACCAGGCAAGCACGAATACCACCCCGACCGTGGTGCCGGCGGCCGCGATGATGATGACGAGAGGTTTGTCCTCGAGCCACAGGGACGCGCTGCGGAGCGCCGTTCCAACAGCCGAGAGACGTCTCCACACGAAGCGGGTCTACCCGGCCGGGACCTGGGCGGAACGTCGACACCGCGGATGTTTTCGAATGCCGCCTGCGGTCATCAACACTCTTTGTTGCACGGTTCACGCTCGATCACTCCGCTCGGCACCGCGCGCAGCGCCGGCAACAGCTTCGTTCACTCAACGGCGTTTGAGGTGTTCTCGCGTGCGGGCTTCGTCGCTCGGGCGCTCGTCTATGGGATCATCGGCGTGCTGGCCCTCGAGGTGGCAACCGGCACGGGCGGCAAGCTGACGAACCAGCAGGGCGCGCTGCGGACAGTCGCGAACGAGCCGTTCGGCGAGGTCCTCCTCACGGTGCTTGCGGTCGGGCTCGGCGGCTACGCGGCCTGGCGGCTGATCCGCGCTGCGATCGGGCATGGCCCGGAGGCCTCAGACAGCGGCTTCGAGCGCGTCGCCGGCTTTGCCAGCGGGATCGCTTACGCGGCGATGTGCGCGGTCGCTGTCGGGATCTTGGCCGGCGCTCATCAGGGCCAAAGTGGCAGCCCCAAAAAGACAACGGCAGATGTCTTCGGCTGGCCCGGAGGCACCTGGATCGTCGGCATCGCCGGAGCGGTTGTCGTCGGCATCGGCCTCTACCAGGCCTACCGCGGTGTGACGAAAGAGTTCTTGAAGGACTCGAAGGTCGAGGAGATGGGCCTGCGCAGCAAGAGGTGGTTTGGCCGGATCGGGATGATCGGGCATCTTGCGCGTGGGGTTGTGTTCGTGCTCGTCGGGATATTCCTGATCAAGGCGGCGGTCGACTACAGAGCGCATGATGCCGTCGGCCTCGACGGCGCGCTCGCCAAGCTGGCTGATCGCTCCGACGGGCCGGTCGCGCTCGGAGTCGTCGCGGCCGGGCTGATCGCGTTCGCGCTCTACTCGCTGACCGACGCCCGCTACCACCGAATCTGAAAGCCGGAGTCTCAGGGAGCAGGAGCGTCGTCGTGCACGATGATCCGCTTGCCCTCGATCCGCACGATCGCCTCCCAGGGGACGATCGTCTGCGGCTTCTGAGCGCGGATGCCAAAGTGTTCGAGCAGCGCACGGCGTCCGATGCAAAGACCGGTGACTCGAAGGGTGGTCGCGGTGAGCTCGCCCCGGAGGTCGTAGCAGCGGCCCAGTGAGCGCCCCGACTCGGTCACGACCTCGCGGTGCAGGAACGATGAGAGTGTCCTCACCTGCGGGCTCCAGGGATTTTGTCCATGTAGGGCCGCAGCCGGTCGTCGCCCCGCCCGAGACCGAGCTCCGTCGCTCCTCGTTTCAACTCGACCGCCGAGTCGACCTTGCGCACCTCAATCCACGGAACACGCACCTTCCGGCCGCCCCCGATCCAGCCCGCGAGCCTCCCGACCAAGCCCGCCCGCGGCCCCCAGTAGCCGGGGCCGCAGAGGATCGCGACCACCTCGGGCACCTCGCCCACACCTCCTTCGATCGCGAGGTCGTCAACGTTGCCGCACCTCCGTCCGTCCTTGTCGAGCAACTGATGGTCGAGAACGTGCAAACCAATGTCGATCTCCTTGCCGCTCAATTCTGACCCACGTTCGTCCAGATCATCAACGGGATCGCTGCGAGGGCAACGATCATGATCACCACGAGATAGATCAACCCCAGTACGTTTGCGAACCGGCCGTTGACGTACCGGCCCATGTACGCCTTGTCGTTCGCGACGAGCAGGATCGGCACGTAGGTCAGCGGTAGCGCAACCACTGAAAAGAGCACTGCGTACTCCGTCAGCAGCACCGGGTCGACGCCGGTCATGAGGATGCCGAGCGCGAGCAGGAGCAGAACGAGCCAGGTGAGGGCGAACCGTGGCGCTCCACGCGGGTCGCGGTAGCGGCCCCACTCCCAGCCGCAGAACTGCGCGAGGTTGTACGCGCCCGCGAAGACTGTGTCGATCGAGGCCGCTCCGACCGCGAACAGGATCCCGACGAGCGCGAGCAGGAGGCCGAGCCGCCCCAGAGGCTGCTCCGCGGCAAGCGCGACAGTGCCCAAATGCTCCGGTGCGATCCCGTGGGTGAGAAAGAGCGCACCGCCGGTAATCATCAGGGCGAACGAGAGGGTTCCGCCGAGGCCGTAGCCGAGGATGGCGTTCGCGCGGTTGAGACCGAGATCCTTCGGCGACCACTGATCCTCGATCCCGCCCGATGAGTAGAAGTAGACCTCGTACGGCGTCATCGCCGTGCCGAGAATGCCGACGACGAAGTAGGCATACAGCACTCGATTGGTGTGCGCGATGTGCGGAACGAAGCCCGCGCCGACGCTGCCCCAGTCCGGCCCGAGCTTCACCGCGACGACCGCGAAGACCAGCATGCAGAGCCCTCCGAACCCGAAGATCCGCTCGATCCACTCGAACGTTGTCACCCAGATCACGACCGCGAAGGCCAAAACCGCGAACGCAATGAGCCACCGGTACGGCAGGCCAGAGAGGAGCTGCAGCGCAATCGCGACACCGCCGAGCTCCGCCGCGAGTGTCATCAGGTTCACGACCTCCGACGAGACCAGCGCCACCACCGCGCCCTTGAAACCGACTCGCTCGCGAATGGCGTCGAACACGGCCCTGCCCGAAACAGCCGCGACCCGGCCGCACATCTCCGAGTAGACGATGATGCCGATCAGCCCGATCACGATCACCCAGAGCAGCTGATAGCCGAAGGTCGCGCCCGCGGCGACGTTGAACACGAGGTCGCCGATGTCCACGAATCCGCCGATCGCGGCGATAATCCCCAACCCCAGACCGAGCGCTTTGCTCACGTGCAACTCCCAAGCTTCTTCAGCGTGCTCGCGACGGCTGCACCGACTGCGTGATCGGATGGATGGTCGTGCAGCCGCTGCAAAGTGACCGCAAGCACCGCAGCATGCTTCGCCTTCTCGCGAACCTGCCGCTCGATCGAAGGCAACGCCTTCCGCCGCGACAGCGCGTCCGCGAAGTTCGACGACTCGATGCGCAACACCTCGGCCTGCTCGCGCGCAAAATACGTCGTTGTCCGCCCTCGCGCCACATCCCCGGCGAGCAGCGCACCCTCACAAGCAACCGAGTCGAGCGTCGCCGCATCGTTCTTCAACGCGTGCCGGTCGACGGTACCGCCGTTGCAGCCAGCGACCACGAACGCAACGACACAGATGCGAAGAAGGCGTAACAGGCGCGACCTCACGTCCAAGCCTACCCCGTGCATCCGTGCGTATCCAAACGGCTCCGCGGTTCGTTAACTCAGAACAGCCAACGATCGAAAAGGAAGTGCTATGAGCATCCTCTGGATCATCGTGATAGTCGTTCTTGTGCTCGCGGTCCTTGGGTTTTTCGGTCGCGGCCGCTTTTAGCTAGGCCCGAAGTGTGCGTAGCCTGGGCCGTCCGGCTCTTGCCGAGCGACCCGGGTGACTCGATCATTGTCGTGTGGATGATGCGACGCTGAGTGTGCTCGAACGTGCCGACCGGGCGGTGCAGTTGCCCCGTTTGGGGGGAATGGCCCGGCCTGACGGGATCGCGATCGTCAGTGAGGACCGTTGGGCGTTCGCACGAGTCGACGGCGGCACACAAGTGTTCGGCACTCCGCGCGGCGCGTCCTTTCTCCACCGTGTGCCGGTGGTGCGCGGCCTGGTCAGGCTGGGCGTGTCGCTCGCGCCGCTGCTCCAGCGTCGTGGTGTCACCAGGGGCCGTGACAAGGTGATCCTTGCCACTGCGCTGATCGTGCCCGTGGTTGCGGCGTTCCTTCCGCATTCCATTTCGATCGCAGTCGGGATCTCGATGTCGGTGGCAATGGTCGCTTGGGTGTTGCGTGGTCGAACGCTCTTCCTCCACGGCGCCGAGCACCGTGCGATCTCCGCGGCGGAGGAGCGCTCGCTTGTCGCTACGTGGCACGGACTCACCCGGCCGACGCGTTTCTCGCCGCGGTGCGGCACGAACTTCGCCGCGTTGCTCATACCGGTCACGGTCGCGCTCGATCACGTCTGGTTTTTCCCCGAGGCGGCTCTGGCCCCGCTCCTAGTCGTGCCGCTCTCGCTCGGCCTGACCATGGAGCTCTGGCAGGCCATCCAACGTGGAACTGGGCCGGCCACACGCCTTCTGCTCATCCCGGGACTTGCCCTGCAACGGCTCACGACACGTGAGCCGACGCTCGCGGAGACGCGCGTCGCGCTCCGGGCCCTCGCAGCCGTCCTCGAGGCGTAACCCCGACCTGCCCGTGTCGGGCCGCAAGCCGTATCTAACCGTCGCGATCCGGCGTTTCGCCTTTGCCCGCAGAAGCGTTCGCGGCCATACTTCAGACTAAGGAGTAACCAATGGGCATTGGAGTCAGTCTCATCCTTGTCGCGGCGGGCGCCATCCTCACCTGGGCCGTTAACGCGACCGTTTCTGGTCTCAACATCCACACGATCGGCATCATCCTCATGGTCGTCGGCGGTGTCGGACTGCTGCTTTCTCTGATCTTCTGGTCAAGCTGGGGTGGCTTCGGTAGCCGCCAGACGGCCGGCGGGAGCCGCACGACCGTCGTCGAAGACGGGCCCCGCAACTCCTAGGCAAGTCGGCGGCGATGGTTCGCGCGCGTCAGTAGTGCACCTCCACTGGCGCGCGCGACTGCTCCGTTGAACGGGCACACTGAGTTCGCTTCGAAGGCGCCGGAATGTGCCGTCAGGCGACCGTTCCGGAGCGCAGGATCGGCGCTTCGCTTGGCCGCTGCGCGCCGCCAGCCCGTTCGACCGTCAGGCGAGACGGGCGATGTACAAGCTCGAGGAGAAAGCGGGCTTCGTCGCCGACGACCCCACGGCCTCAACCTGTAGGCCGCGACGGTTCTTCGAGGTGGCGGGCAGTCTCCCAGCTGTTGTTGCCCCACCGGTGTGACGATGCGGCGGGCGCGAGAAATTCAATCACGGTGTTCGACGCGACCGGCGGGTGGTTTGCACACGCCAAGTTCTGTCCATCATTCCCTGACGTGTCTCATCGACAGACTGCAGATGTCTTCGTCTCCTTCGGGATCACCGGCGATCTCGCCAAGGTGATGACCTTCAGGTCGCTGTACCGACTCGAGCGCCGCGGGCTCCTCGACTGCCCGATCGTCGGCGTCGCTGTTGACGACTGGACGGTCGACGAGCTCCGGGAGCATGCACGCACGGCGATCGAGGCAGCCGGCGAGCAGATCGACCATGACGTCTTCGATCGCCTCGCACGGCGGCTCCGCTATGTCGCCGGCGACTTCGACGACCCCGCAACCTACGAACAGGTGGCAATCGCGATCGGCGACGCGGTGCTGCCGGTCTTCTATCTCGAGACCCCACCGTCGCTCTTCGCGACGGTCGTGAAGCGGCTCAGCGGTGCCAACCTCACGAAGACGGCGCGGATCGCCGTCGAGAAGCCCTTTGGACACGACCTCGCCTCCGCTCGTGCGCTCGCTCACGAGCTCCATCGGTACGTCGACGAATCCCAGCTCTACCGGATCGACCATTACCTCGGGAAGATGGGCCTGGACGAGATCCTCCACCTCCGATTTCAGAACGCGATGCTCGCACCGGTCTGGAACCGAACCGGTGTCGCCTCAGTGCAGATCACGATGGCCGAGAGCTTCGGGGTCGAAGATCGCGGCCACTTCTACGATCCGGTCGGCGCGCTACGCGACGTCGTCGTCAACCACCTCATGCAGCTCGNNCGGGCTCGACGACCGAGACGTACGTCGCGTTGCGTCTGCAGATCGAGAACGAGCGGTGGTCCGGTGTGCCCTTCTTCATCCGGACGGGAAAGCACCTGCCCGTGACGCAGACCGAGCTCCGGCTCGTCTTCCGGCGTCCGGCCCGGCCCGGTTTCGGGGTCGATCGCCTGCCGGAGCCGAACCAATTCGTGCTCAAGCTCGACCCGTCGACGGGCATCAGGCTCGTCATCGACGCCCACCGCGCAGACAAGACCGAGATCGCACCGATCGAGCTCGACATGGAGTTCGCCGAGGAAGGCGGCGAGGGGCCGACGCCCTACGAGGTCCTGCTCCACGCCGCGATGATCGGAGACGCCACACACTTCACCCGTCAGGACGGGGTCGAGGAGGCGTGGCGGATCATGCAGCCGCTGCTCGACGAACCATCGTCCCTCTTGGCGTACGAACCAGGATCGTGGGGGCCGTCGGCCGCCGACGCTCTCGTCGCCGGCCTTGGCCGCTGGCACGAGCCGTGGATCGCCGTGACTCGGTAGCTCCCGGGGAGACGCGCCGGCCGGTCAGCCGACGAGCGACTCGATCTGCTTGGCGAGCTTGTTCTCGATCTCGAGGTTCCAGGCGCTTTCGACAACATCGACGACGAGGAACAGCTCGGAGAGCAGCAATGTTTCGAGGGCGGCGACGCCGAGATGCTCGAGCCATTTGCCGATCCCGATCCGGACGGTGAAGTCGTTCGGGTCGCCGGAGACGACGATCGAGAGGGCGCGGTCGGCGTCGATGACCTTGTCGAGGAAGCCGCCCTTCTTCGCCTGAATCACGGCGCCGTGGGAGCTCGACGGTGATGTCTGAACCGTGAAGCCCTCGGACTGCAAGTAGCTCGCGATCTTTCCTTGCAGCTCGTTGAGGTCGGTGTCCTTGCCCTGAAACTGCTGGACCTTCTCACCAATCATGGCTGTCTCCTCGGGTCTGCCGGGTTGACGTGAAGCTGAGGCTACCGGGTTCGCGGCCGCGCCCGGTGACAGCTCGCGACCGAAGCTCCGACGCCGAACGTGAACCACTGGATAAGACGTTCACTCACTGCGGGTGATTTTCGCTTATGGATGCGAACTTTGCTTGCGTGTGTGTGGCCAGCCAAGATCGACGAGTCGGGTTCTCACTTCCTCCTGTCGGTGTGCGCCAGCCGCGCGCCAGCAAGCGCCAGTCTCAGGCGGTCTTGAGCGGATCAACCTCCGACGCCAGTGTCTTGTCGAAGCTCTCGGCTGTGCAGGGAAAACAGCCTGAGCACTGCGATGCCCCCGACAAGAATCGAACTTGTGCACGCGGTTTAGGAAGTCGGCCGGACCAGTGACGTGTTGTTCGTCTGCGTCCGCCTTGTTCGCCGAGCCCGCGACCTGACGTCATCTGCGTCCGCAGCGTGACGAGCTGTGCGTCTATCTCCGGCTGCTTCCGGTAGACGGCATGTAGACGGACGAGATGTATCCCCGAGCTTCTCGGCTCGCTTCCGTGACGAGAGAAGGGCCGGCGGCGGCCTTGAGCCTGGAACCCGCGAACGCGGCGAAGAGAGCGTCAGGCGTAAGCACACTCGCGCGGGCTACGGCCGTATAGCCCGACCCGATGCTCGTGAGCCACAGGGCTGTGGCGCTACTTCTTGATTGCGTCTTTGAGGTCGTCGGCTGCGCCGCTCAGCTTCTCCCCGGCCTGCTTGAGCTTCCCGGAGGACTGGTCGGCCTTCCCCTTGGTGCGCTGCTGCTTGTTGTCGCGTAGCGCTCCGGCCGCCTCTTCTATGCGTCCCTTGGCCTCGGTGACCTTTCCGCTCTTTGGCATTTCTCTCTCCTCTGGCTCTAGGTGTACGAATCGTTCATTCTTTAGCACCGTCGACCCCAGCGGGCATCAGTGCCAGCCCCGATCACGCCACCCGCTTACTACCAAAGCGTCTCTTGACTTGACTAGTTGGCGGTCGCGATCTTCGTGTTGACCTGCACGAGCGGTGGGTTCGGGCTAGTGGGCTGCGGGATCGCGCCGATCGCGAAGTCCCTGATTACTCCCGGCCGGAATATCAGGCAGTGGGTGGAGCCGCCGAACTGGAAGTGGCCGATGTCCTGTCCCTTTTGTACGTGGGTGCCGGGNNGTTGCGACATGTGCGATGTAGCCCTGCGAGTCGGTGGGCATGGCCGGATCCTCACCCTCGACATCGGCTCCGGAGAAGTAGGTGCCGCCCTTCACGAATGCCTTCTTGATCGTGCCGGATACGGGGCTGTGCCAGCGGTGGTAGTTGAGGGCGCTGAGGAATGCCTGGTAGATCGTTCCGCCGACGAACTCGTCTACCGTCTCGTCGTTCGCGAGCATGTCCTGGAGCGAGTACGGCTGGCCCTTCAGCCAGAACTTGTCTTGCTTCTTCGCGTTGAGGCCGATCCGGTACGGCGTGGACTCGCACGCGCTCACGATCACCTTGTTGTCGTCAGGATCGGCGACGGGACGCTGGCCCTCCTTGAAGCGTCTGGCGAAGAAGTCGTTCCATGACTTGAAGCCCCANNCCGCTCGGGCCGTCGTTGAACACGTAGAGCGAATCGGGCCCGCTCAGGAACTCGCACCAGACGTCGAGGATCTTCCTGAACATCGCGTTGACCGAATCCATGCGAAACGCGGCGAACCCGGCTGGTGTGCATACCGCCCAGTCCAGAATCGAGTCCAGGGGACACGCAACCATGCTCGTGTCGTCGTACGCCGGGCCCTCGGTCAGCACCCAGTTGATCAGGGTGAGCATCTGGTCGATGCTCGTCAGGTGATGCTGCCGGTACTGCCCGCTCTTCGGCACCTGGGTGAGCATCTGTTCCATGTACATGCGCACGATCGGGTCGGTCGCGATCAGCTCCTGGAACTCGATGATGACGGGATGGAGCTCAGCCGGCTCAGCGAGCTCGACCTTCCTGGTCAGGCTCGCGACCCACGCGTCGAGCGCGCGTTGGTCGCTCGGCAACCAACCACCCACCTGCTGCCTGAGGATCTCTCCGGACGTTACCGCGACTTCTGCGCCATTACTCATGATGCTCCTTCCCTACGGGCAGCGATGGGCCTTGTATGCCTTGTACGTCTTCACGTCCCACAAACCCTTCCATTGCCCCTTGACCTTCGTGTAATTGATCGTGTCCGTGACGCTGTGTGTAGAGCCGGCGTACTTGAACTTCGCTGCCAATGTGACGGACGTGAGCAGCGCGCCTTCTCGTGCCGACGGCCGCGTCGGGACTCGTCGGCTACTTCATGTTCGGGGAAAGCCTCGCCGGCGGGATCGTGATGGCAACCCGCGTGCAAATGCGTGAAAGTGCCCCGGCAACCTGTGCGGGCCGGTAACAGCAGGCCTGTCGCGCTACGCTCGCAAGATGCGGTCCGCCGCTACAGCCGCACTCGCTGCTCTGATGTTGGCCGGGGCCTTCGTAGGCGTGTCGGTTGCGGCCGGGCTGGCCCAGACTCCAAGCGCACGCATCGTCGGCGAGGTTCGCGTCTGCAATATTCCAGGTCACTGCTTGACACGCGTCTTTCAGGTGTCGGCAACTGATAGTGCCGGTCGCCTTGTCGCGCACGCCACCACCTCTGGCCCCGACAACCGCTACCGGCTTCTCGTCCCAGCCCGCCACTACTCCCTGCTTGCCAGCTCCCATGGTCTTCGCTGCACAGGCTCAAGCACAGCCATCGCGAACCGCACCGTCACCGTGAACATCATCTGCCTCGTCCCCTGATTTGCGAACGGAGGACAGTCCCGTCCGGGTCTCTGCAGGATGCTTCGTGTGCTCGATGTTGTACGGACGCGGCGGTGTTCGAGCGCTCCCCTGCGGCTATCGGCTGGACGAACTAATCGAGATCAACCAAGACCTCGGCTAACCGCTAGCTGACCCGGGGTCTGTCCGGAACTTTGTGGGGGCTGTGTCTCTGGCTTTCCTGACGGTGCTCGTGCTCTGGCGCTTCGGGCTCGCCGTCGTCGGCTACAGCGGCCGCGATCAATCGATCATCGACGCGCTCACCGACGCAATCGACGGTGGTTCCGGCTACCCCGGCGTGAGTGTGCCGGAAACCCGATCTGCGGTTATCACGCTGCGGTCTTGTACTCGTGGATGAGGCCGCCGAGTAGGTCTTGGCGCCGAACATGGTCGAGAGCGACGTCGGTTGCTGACCCTGGCGGCGGTTCTTCGATTGGTGGTCGCTGGTGGAGGGGGACGAACGTCTCGATGATGTTGCGCGCCTGCTGGGTCGCCCACTCACCGGTCGGGTTCGCGGTGATGCCCGCCAGATACACCTGCCGGGTTGCGAGTTCGATGAACACGAGTGCGTACAGCCGCCGGAACAGCACGGTGTCGACAGTAAGAAGTCGCAGGCGACGATCCTGCCGACACCCGCTCCGACACGCCGAACCAAGTTTCCGGCACCCTCAGGTCAGGCATCGGTCGACAGCGTGACGAGGTCGCGGTTGAGCTCCGAGGAGCTTGTGACGCCGAGCAGCTTCAGCGTTCGGACGTAATCGTCACGGAGAAGCGTCAGCAGATGATCGACGCCGGGCTCACCGCCGGCCATGAGCGCGTACAGATACGGGCGCCCGAGAAATGCCGCACGAGCGCCGAACGCGACGGCAACCGCAAGGTCGGCACCCGCGCGGACGCCGCCATCAAGGTAGACCTCGGCGGTGTCGCCGATCGCGTCGACGACGCCGGGAAGCAGATTGAGCGGGGTCACCGCTCGATCCAGCTGACGTCCACCATGGTTCGATACCGCGACAGCGTCCGCTCCCGCCGACACGACGGCTTTCGCATCGTCGATGCGTTGAACCCCTTTGACGACGATCGGACCGGACCAGTACGACCTGAGCCATTCGATGTCCGCCATCGTCACCGAGGGATCGAAAACGGTGTTGATCAGCCCCATTACGTCTTTTGCGGCACCGAGCGACTCGAAGGCCAGCGGTTCCGTGGTGAGCGCGTCATAGAGCCAGCGCGGCTTTCTCACCATCCCCAGAATCGTCCGCGCTGAAAGCGTCGGGGGAAAGGTCAACCCGTTGTAGACGTCACGATGGCGTGCTCCGGCCACGGGCACATCGACGGTCAAGACGAGCGTTGTGTATCCGCTCTCACCGACGCGTGCGACGAGGTCGAGGCTGCGGCCTCGGTCCTTCGACACGTACAGCTGAAACCAGCGGTCGGTGCCACGCGCCTCGTCCGCGAGTCGCTCGACCGACGTAGTAGCCAGAGTCGACAAGGTGTAGGGAATCCCGGCTCGGCCTGCGGCTCGTGCGACTGCCGGCTCGCCCGCCGCGTGCATCATCCGCGTGAAGCCTGTCGGCCCCAACACCGCGGGCAGCGCGGCCGGACGGCCGAGAATCGTGGTCGCAGTGTCGATCGCCGACACATCCCGGAGGACGTGCGGGTGGAACACCACGCGACGAAACGCCGCGACTGCCCGATCGCGACTCAGCTCCAGCTCGGCAGCCCCTTCGACGTAGCCGAACACCGAGCGGGGCGTCCGCCGCCGCGCCAGACGTTCGAAGTCCGCGACCGTGCGCACACGACTCCATCGGTCGGTCGTGCGGCGCCGGAACGTCGGCCCGACGAAGCGTGCGATCTCCGACGCTCTCGGAAGCCGCCGCTTCAGCCTGGCCATGGGCCGATTCTACGGTGACAGCCGACCATTCGGACTGCAGAACTGATGCCCCCGACAAGAATCGAACTTGTGCACGCGGTTTAGGAAACCGCTGCTCTATCCACTGAGCTACGGGGGCCCGCCGACAGCGTAGGCGACGGCCCTACCGGATTGCGAGCCGGGCGGCGAACCGCAGCGAGCCCTTGCTCGCATGCACGGAATAGCTTCCCGCGGCTGCCGGATTCGCGACGCCGGCCCCGGCTGTCAGCACGAGCGTCAGCCGTCCCATCGTGATCGAGTCGCACATGATCGCCGGCCGCGGTGGCATCGCGATCGTCAGCTCGTGCCCGTGCACCGTGACGCTCCGCGTCGGCTTGCCGTCCACCAGCACGGTCGCCGTGCGGACCTTCGTGGGGATGCGGCCCGGCAGCGTCAGCACGACGGGTGCCGCGCCTGGATAGCCGCACTGGATCTCGTAACGCAGCACGACCGTGAGCCGAACGCCGCGCGCTCCTGCGGCGTAGGACGAGGAGGTCACCGACATGTCAGCGCTGGAGGCGGCCGCCCCCGTCGCGAAAACGAGCGCCGTTGCCATGCAGAGCGCCAGGTGTCTCATCGTCCTTTATCTTTCCCAATAGCGGGCGATGGGCAACCTCGGCATCACGCGTGGCGCCGCTCTCTACGTTGGCGCGCTGATCGGACCGGGGCTCCTGCTCGTGCCTGCGCTCGCCGTTCAGGCGGCCGGGGCGGCGTCGATCGTCGCCTGGGGCGCGCTGCTTGTGCTTTCCGCGCCGCTCGCGATCACCTTTGCGGCTCTCGGCGTGCGCCACCCCGTCGCGGGCGGCGTCTCCACCTACGTGCGCGAGGGGCTCGGAGAGGACGCGGCCGCGATGACCGGCGCCTGGTTCCTCGCGGCCGTCGTGCTCGGTGCGCCCGCCGTCTCGGTGATCGGCGGCTACTACGTCGCCGACCTGACCGGCTCCGGGACGGCGGTTGCGGCCGCGGTCGGGCTCGCGATGTTCGCGACCGTTCTGACGGCGAACGTGTTCGGCTTGCGCGTCTCGTCCGGCTTCCAGCTCGCGCTCTCGTCGGTGCTGATCGTCGTGATGGCTCTCGCGATCGCCGTCGCGTTGCCGACGCGCGGCGGCCGCAACTGGACGCCGTTCGCGCCGCACGGGATCTGGGCGATCGGCACCGCCGCCAACATCCTCGTCTGGCTCTTCGTCGGCTGGGAAGCGGTCGCGCAGCTCGCAGGCGACTTCCGCCGGCCCGAGCACGACCTGCCGCGCGCAATGGGAATCGCCTTCGCCATCGTCACCGTGCTCTACGTCGGCCTCGCCGTCGCGACGATCGGCGTCACCGCCGGCACGCACTCGCGCGTGCCGCTCGCCGATCTGATCGCCGTCGGCTTCGGGCGCGCGGGACGCGACGCCACGGCGGTGCTCGCCGTGGCGCTGACGATGGGGACGATGAACGTCTACCTCGCCGGGATGGCCAAGCTCGCCGCTTCGCTCGCGACCGAGGGAGCGTTGCCGATCTGGCTCGCGGGCGACGCGCACCGCAGCATCCCGCGGCGCCCGCTGTACATCGTGGCGCCGTTCGTCGTGCTCGTGATCGTCGCCGTGCTCGCCGGCATCGGCACGACCGCCGACCTCGTGCGCGCCACCTCGGCGTGCTTCATCGCCGTCTACGTCTTCGCAATGCTCTCGGCGATCAGGATCCTCGCCGGCCGCGTCCGGATCGCCGCCGCTTGCTCGCTCGTCCTGTCGGTCGCGCTCGCCGTCTTCTCCGCCGCGTTCCTCGTCGTTCCGGTCGTCGCTGCGGTGCTCGCGGTCGTGCTGCGCCGCAGTCTGCAGCCGCGTCAGCTCGCAGCTCGAGCAGCACGACCGGGATCTGACGCGACGTCCGTCGCTCGTAGTCGAGATAGCCCGGCGCGCGTGCAGTCACCTCCGCCCACAGCCGCGCACGCTCGTCGGGCGTCGCCTCGCGCGCCACGACGTCGTGCGTCACCGGCCCGAGCTGCACGGTCGCACGCGGCTCGCGCTGCAGGTTCAGCCACCACGACGGCGACCGGTCGAGGCCGCCGTACGAGGCGATCACGACGAAGCTCTCGCCGTCGCGCAACGAGCACAGCGGCACCGTGCGCGCGCGTCCCGACTCACGCCCGGTCGTCGTCAGGAGAACGATCGGTAGGCCCCAGATGCGCGACCCGATCCGTCCGCCGCTCGCGCGGTAGAGGACGCGGTGCAGCGCGCCGAGATAACGAGTCGCGAGCCGGACGATCAGCGGACGCATCGCCTGTAGCTTGCACCCCATGCACGAGTCGCGCATCCAGACACGCTGGGCTGACTTCGACGCGCTCGGCCACATCACGGCGTCTGCCTACCCCGTCTACCTCGACGAAGCGCGCGACGCCTGCTTAAGCGCCGCGGTTGGATCCTTCGCCGAGTGGCTCTCGGTGCTCGTGCACGTGTCGATCGACTACCGGCGCGAGATCCGGAGCCCGGCGAGCGAAGTCGTCGTGCAGACGCGGATCGCGGCCGTCGGCCGCACGAGCGTCACCTTCGAGCAAGAGGTGATTGCTCCCGACGGCGAGCTCGCCGCGTCGTCGCGCTCGGTGCTCGTTGCTTGGGACGCAGAGGCCCGCGCGGCGCGCGAGATCACTGCCGACGACCGGGCGAAGTTGGTCTAGACCGCGACCCGGACTTCGCCGCCGACGAGCACGCGCTCGATCTCCAGACCGTCGTTCAAGACGACGAGGTCGGCCGGGAGACCGACGTCGATGCGGCCGAGCTCCGGCTCGGCGAGCACCCGCGCCGGCGTCGACGTCGCGGCGGCGATCGCGTCCTCGAACGGCACGCCCAGCGTATGCAGGTTGCGCACCGCCTCGTCCATCGTCAGCACGCTGCCGGCGAGCACGCCGTCGGGCCCACGCACGGTGCCCTCGTGCACGTGCACGTCGAGATTGCCGAGGCTGTATGAGCCCTCGGCCAGGCCGGCCCCGGTGATCGCGTCGGTCACGAGCGCGAGCCGCTCGCGCGCCGCGCGCCACACGACCTGCACCGTCTCGGGCGCGAGATGGATGCCGTCGACGATGATCCAGACGACGACGTCGTCGCGGGCGAGCGCTGCGCCGACGATGCCCGGGTCGCGGTGCAGGAACGGGCGCATCGCGTTGTAGAGGTGCGTGACACTGCGCGCGCCGCGGTCGAATGCCGCGTTGGCCTGTTCCGCCGTCGCGTCGGTGTGCCCGAGCGACACCGCCACGCCACGCTCGAGCAGCCGGTCGATCAGCTGCGTCGCGCCCGGCAGCTCCGGCGCGAGCGTCATCATCCGCACCGGGCCCGAGTCGAGCAGCCGGTCGAGCAGCGCGGGGTCGGGGTCTCGGCGCGACGATGCCTCGTGCGTCCCGAGCCTGTTCGGCGAGAGGAACGGGCCCTCGAGGTGCAGGCCAAGGATGCGCGGCCGCGCGTCGCTGATCGGCACCTCGCGCATCGCGGCGAGGATCTGCTGCTCCGGGCTCGTGATCAGCGTCGGGAGATACGCGGTGACGCCCGTCTCGAGGAGCGCCTCGCCGGCGCGGCGGTAGCCGTCGGCATCCGCGTCGAGGAAGTCGACGCCGCCGAAGCCGTTCACCTGCAGGTCGACGAAGCCGGGGACCGCGATCCCGCGCCCGGCCGGAGCGCTCAGGCCGACCGCCGAGATCCGGCCATCCTGCACCTCGACGTCCCCCTTGATCAGGAGGCCGTCGACGAGCGCCGCTTCGACTCCGAGCTTCATGAGCTGCAGTCTAGAAGTGGTCCTGGCGTTTGGTCAATACCAGTTGTCGAAATATCAGTGAGAAAGGCTTGTGTCCGCCCGATCTGGTCTATACCATCGCCTCGTGGCGGAGATCAGGCTCGACCAGGTGACCAAGGCGTTTGGCGCCGTCACCGCCGTGGACGACGTCTCGCTCGAGATTGCCGACGGCGAGTTCCTCGTCCTCGTCGGGCCGTCGGGGTGCGGCAAGTCGACCCTCCTGCGGATGATCGCCGGGCTCGAGGAGGTGAGCGGCGGCGAGATCTGGATCGGCGACCGCGACGTCACTGACCTCGCCCCCCGCAGCCGCGACATCGCCATGGTCTTCCAGACCTACGCGCTCTACCCGCACATGACGGTGCGCCAGAACATGGGCTACGGCCTGAAGGCGCGCCGCACTCCGAAGCCCGAGATCGCGCGCCGCGTGGCCGAGGTCGCCGAGCTGCTCGGCCTCGCCGACCTGCTCGAGCGGAGGCCGGCGCAGCTCTCCGGCGGGCAGCGGCAGCGGGTCGCGATGGGCCGCGCGATCGTGCGCCAGCCGCAGGCCTTCCTGCTCGACGAGCCGCTCTCGAACCTCGACGCGAAGCTCCGCGTCGGCATGCGCGCGTCGCTCGCGCAGCTGCACCAGCGCCTCGGCGTCACCACCGTCTACGTCACGCACGATCAGACGGAGGCGATGACGCTCGGGCAGCGCGTCGCGGTGATGCGCGACGGGCGCATCCTGCAGTGCGATCGCCCGCAGGCGCTGTACGGCCGGCCGAACAACCTCTTCATCGCGGCCTTCATCGGCTCGCCGGCGATGAACCTCGTCGAGGGCACCGTCGAGGGCGACACCGTGCACTTTGGCCAGTACCGCGTGCCGATCACCAAGCGGCCGGACGCGGCGCGCGTCGTCGTCGGCATTCGTCCCGAGAGCTTCGAGGACGCCGCGTTCGCTCCGGGGATGCCCACCATCCAGGTGCGCGTGGAGGTGCTCGAGGAGCTCGGCTCGGACGCCCACGTCTTCTTCCACGTGGACGCGCCGCCGATGACCGCCGAGGTGCTCGAAACGGCTTCAGAAGAGGGATTGCTGGCCACCGACCGCGCGCTCTTCACGGCGCGCGTCGATGCCCGGACGGGCGCCCGGGTGGGTGGGACGCTCGAGCTCGCGGTCGACCCTGCGAGCTTCCACTTTTTCGACCTCGGCACGGGCGCGCGGTTCGAAGCTGCGGCGTCGCCGGCACTGGCGGCGCGTTGACGAAGCAGCGCGAGACCCGCGAGCGCGTNNTCGCGCCTCACCGTGCGTGCCGCACTCGACGAGCTCGTGCGCGAGGGCTACCTCGTGCGCCGTCGAGGCGCCGGCACGTTCGTCGCGGAGCCGAAGGTCGCGAAGGGCATCGACATCACGTCGTTCAGCGACGACATGCGGGCGCGCGGGCTCAAGCCGGCCAGCCGCACCCTCGACCTGCGCGAGGTCGCGGCGGGCCCCCGGCTCGGCCGCATCCTGCACGTCTCTCCCGCGGAGCCGGTCGTCGCCGCCAAGCGCCTGCGGCTCGCCGACGGCGACCCGATGGCGATCGAGCTCCTGCACGTCCGCTCGTCGCTCGTCCCCGGCCTCTCGGCGCGCGACCTCGAGGAGAACTCGTTCTACGACCTGCTCGTCAGCCGCTACGACGTGTCGATCGTCGGCGGGACCCAGACCGTCGAGCCGACCGTGACCAACGAGGAGGAGTCGGCCACGCTCGGCGTCCCGGTTCACTCGCCCGCGCTGCTCTTCGAGCGCGTCACGCGCTCGTCGGAGGGCGACGTGGTCGAGTTCACGAGCTCGATCTACCGCGGCGACCGCTACCGGCTCGTGACCGAGATCGGCGTCGGCGGCAGGCCCTTGCAGTCGCTTGGCGTGGCCGCCCCGCTGGCGGCCGGACTAGACCAGTTCTAAATTGGTATTGACTTCTTGGTGACGTTTGTGAAACTATTCGGCCCGATGGCAAGTGGTCTGTACCAAATGAGCGGCGCCGAGACTCGCTGTGAGCGACAGGCCCGCGTGACTCTGGAGGTCTCCAGATGAAGAGACGCAGCATCGTCGCTCTCTGTCTCGTCGCCGTTCTCGCCGCCGCGGTCACCACCGCGACGACGCTCGGTGCGACCAAGAAGGCGACAGCCAGCAGCATCACTGTCTGGCTTCAGACCGACGCGCAGTCCGGCTGGCCGGACCTCGTCGCTTCCACCAACCAGCAGTTCCAGTCCGACCATCCGGGCACGACGGTGAACATCCAGTACCAGAACTGGGGCGATCACCTGCAGAAGTTCGACGCGACCCTCGCGGGCGGCGGCGGGCCTGACGTGATCGAGATGGGCAACACCGAGATGACGAAGTACATGGCGGCCGGCGCGTTCGCCCCGCTCGACAAGACGACGTTCGACAACTCGGCGTCGTGGCTCAAGGGGCTCGCCGCTTCCGGTGCGTTCGGCGGGAAGACCTACGGCGTGCCCTATTACGCGGGCTCGCGTGTCGTCACCTACCGCACCGATCTGTTCAAGAAGGCCGGCATCACGAAGCTGCCGGCGACGACGGCCCAGTTCGTGGCCGACGATCAGAAGCTGTTCGCCAAGAACCCGAAGAAGGGCTTCTCGGCCACCTACACCGCGGGCACCGACTGGTACTTCGCGATGAGCTTCGTCTTCGACTACGGCGGCGGCATCGCGACCCAGGTCAGCGGCAAGTGGAAGGGCCTGCTCAGCTCGCCGAAGTCGCTCGCGGGCCTGGCTGCATACAAGGCCTTCTTCCTCGCAACCTCGCGGGCCAGCAAGACGACCGACGAGACGCACCCGAACCCCTACGACGTGTACGCCCAGGGTCTCGCCGCGTCGATGATCGGCCCGAGCTGGTTCAGCTGCTGCGTCGGGAAGGCGTATACCGCGGACACGGCGCAGTTCGTGATGCCCGGCCACGTCAAGGGTCAGTCGATCCCGGGCTTCCTCGGCGGTTCCGACCTCGCCGTGCCGGTCACGAGCTCCTCGAAGGCGCTCGCAACCGACTGGATCAAGGACTTCACGAGCACGAGCTCGGAGAAGGTGCTCCAGGCGAAGGGCAACATCCCGAACGCGACCAACCTGCTCGGCTCGAGCGTCAACGAGCGGGCTGCGGCACGGAGCTGGTTCGTTCCGACGGCGAAGCACTGGGTCGACGTCGAGAACGGCAACATCCTCCGCAACATGCTGGCGCAGATCCTCACCAACAAGCTGACGATCAAGCAGGCAGCTTCGTCGGCCAGCGACAACATCGCATCGGTGCTGAACCAGCCGTAACCGGTGCGCGAAGGTAGTCCAATGGCGCCCGCCGCCGAGACCATGCTTGACCGGTCTCGGCGGCGACGCCGTTTCTGGGGCCGGACGCTGCGGTCGGCGGTGCCCTACGGGTTGATCCTGCCGATCGTCGTCGTGATCGGTGTGATCCTCGGCTACCCGCTCTACTGGCTGGTCAAGCTCTCAACGGAGCGCTACGGCCTGTTCGAACTGATTCGCCACGCCGGCGTCTCGGTCGGGCTCGCCAACTACCGCTCCGTCTTGCACGACCAGGTCTTCTGGCACACGCTTCTGCGCACGGTCGTCTTCACGACGGCGAACGTCACCTTGACGATGGTGATCGGCATGTTGCTCGCGCTGCTGCTCGCGCGCGTCGGCACCGTCGTGCGCATCCTGCTCAGCTCGGGGCTCGTGCTCGTCTGGTCGATGCCGGTCGTCGTCGCCGTCCAGATCTGGTACTGGATGACGAACTACGAGAACGGCGTCGTCAACTACATCCTGACGAAGCTCGGCATCGGCAACTTCTTCGAGCACGATTGGTATGCGACGACCTTCTCGCAGCTCAGCCTCGTCACGCTACTGATCGTCTGGGGCGCTCTGCCGTTCGTCGTGATCACGCTCTACGCCGGCCTCGCCCAGGTGCCGCACGACCTGATCGAGGCGGCTGAGGTCGACGGCGCGCGCTCGTGGCGCGTCTTCCGCGACATCACGCTGCCGATCCTCCGGCCGATCCTGCTCATCCTCACGAGCCTCTCGATCATCTGGGACTTCGGCGTGTTCACCCAGCCGTACCTGCTGATCGGCCAGTCGAAGATCTCGACCGGCAACTACCTGATGAGCATCTACCTCTTCGAAGAGGGCTATTTCAAGAGCGACTACGGCCGCGGCGCCGCGATCTCGCTCTTGATGCTGCTGATGGTCGCCGTGCTGAGCGTCGTCTACGTGCGCAAGATGGTGCGGATCGGAGAGGCGCAATGAACGCACGCCGGCGCGGGCGCCGCGCACGCCAGGCCGGCTGGAACGTCCTCGGCCTGGCCATCTTCGTCGTGATGGTCTTCCCCGTCTTCTGGATGATCTCGACGGCGTTCAAATCGAACGAGCAGATCGTCAGCCTCAACCCGACCTGGTTCCCGCTGCATCCGACCATCCAGCACTTCCGCGACGCCATCCATCGCCCGTATTTCTGGGTCGACGTGAAGAACAGCCTGATCATCGTCAGCGTGACCGTCGCGATCTCGATCGTGCTGGCGTTCCTCGCCGCCGTCGCCCTCGCCCGTTACCGCTTCGGCGGCCGCAAGCTCTTCATCGTGCTCGTGATCGGCATCCAGATGCTGCCGCAGGCCGGTTTGATCATCCCGCTCTACGTCGTGCTCGCGCGCTACCACGAGACGAACGCGTTGAGCGGCGTGGTCATCACCTACATGACGTTCGTGCTGCCGTTCTCGGTCTGGACGCTGCGCGGGTTCCTGATCGGGATCCCGAAAGAGCTCGAAGAGGCGGCGATGGTCGACGGCTCGACGCGGCTCGGCGTGTTCATGAAGATCCTGCTGCCGCTGATGGGCCCCGGGCTCGTTGCGACGTCGGTGTTCGCGTTCATCACGACCTGGAACGAATACATCTTCGCGCGCATCCTCCTGAACGACCAGTCGAAGCAGACGGTCACCGTGTGGCTCTCCTACTTTGTCGGCTCGAGCCGGCATACGGACTGGGGCGCGCTGATGGCCGCCTCGTCGCTGACCGCGATCCCGGTCGTCATCTTCTTCCTGCTCGTCCAGCGGCGGATCGCCTTCGGGCTGACCGCGGGGGCGGTGCGCGGATGAGCGAACTGGAACGGCTCGCTTCNNCTCTGCGCCGGCCTGCGTGCCGAGCGCGACGACGTGCTGCTCGCGATCGACGAGGAGGGCGGCGACGTGACGCGGCTCGAATGGGACACGGGCAGCTCCTACCCGGGCGGCGCCGCGCTCGGCGCGGTCGACGATCTCGCGCTGACCGAGAGCGTGGCGGCGTCGATCGCCGCCGAGCTCGCGGGCGTCGGCGTGAACTGGAACCTCGCGCCGGTCGCCGACGTCAACGTGCCCGCGAACCCGGTGATCGGGACCCGCGCGTTCGGCTCCGACGCGCCGAAGGTCGCACGGCACGTGGCTGCATGGGTGCGCGGCCTGCAGAGCCGTCACGTGGCCGCGTGCGCGAAGCATTTCCCCGGCCACGGCTCGACCGAGCAGGACTCGCACCTCGAGCTGCCCGTGCTCGTGGGCGACGTGGAGGATGGGCTCGAGCCCTTCCGGGCCGCGATTGCCGCGGGTGTGCAGTCGATCATGACCGCGCACATCCGCGTGCACGATCTGCCCGCGACGATCGATCCCGCGATCGTGCAGGAGCTGCTGCGCAACCGGCTCGGCTTCGACGGCGTGGTGATGGCGGACGCCCTCGAGATGAAGGCGGTCTCGGAGACGTACGGCGTCGAGGCCTCCGCCGTGCGCTCGCTCGCCGCGGGCGTCGATGCTCTCTGCGTCGGCCACGACCTGGGCGAGGAGGCGGTCGACCGGATCCGCGCCGCGCTCGTCGCTCAAGTCGACGAGGATCGGCTGCACGAAGCCGCGGGACGGATTGCGCGGCTCGCCGAGTGGGCGAGACCGGCTGCGGGCGGCGCCGATCGCGCACCGGCCGCCGCCGGGGCCCGGCGTGCGCTCCTCGTCGAGGGCGACGTCGCCGTGCCGGGCGCTCCCGTGCTCGTCGAGCTGCGCCCGCGCGCGAACATCGCGGCGGGCGAGGCCGAGCACGGGCTCGGGAACGCGCTGGTCGTGCGCGAAGGCGAGCCGGTCCCGGCCGCCGACGTGTTCGTGATCCGCGACGCCCACCGGCATCCGTGGATGCGGCAGGCTGCAGACGTGCCCGGCGTGATCGTGGTCGAGACGGGGCTGCCCGTGTGGCGGCCGACCCGTGCCCGCGGCTACGTCGCGACTTTCGGCGGCGGCCGCGTCTCGCTCGAGGCCGCAGAGGAGGTGCTCGGCCTGTGACGAGCCATCTCGAGAGCGAGCTCCGCGACCAGCCGGCCGCCCTCGCGCGCCTGATCGAGAAGCAGCTCGTCTACGCCGAGGAGATCGCCGAGCTCTTCCGCCGCAGCGACGTCCAGTACGTCCTGATCGCCTCGCGCGGCAGTTCGTCGAACGCGGCGCGCTACGCGCAATACCTGCTCGGCCGCGCGCACCGGGTGCCGGTCGCATTCGCAACACCGTCTCTCTTCACGCTCTACGACCAGCCGCCGCGGCTCGACGGCGCGCTCGTCGTCGGCATCTCGCAGTCCGGCGAGTCACCGGACGTCGTCGAGGTCGTGCGGGAGGCGAAGCGCCAGGGCCGGCCGTCGATCGCCGTCACGAACTCGCCTTCGTCACCGCTCGGGCTCGCAGCCGATGCGGTGGTGAAGCTCGAGGCCGGCAAGGAGCAGGCCGTCGCCGCGACGAAGACCTACATCAACTCGCTTGGGGCGATCGCACTGATCTTCGCGACGACCACCGGCGACGCGCAGGCGCTCGCCGAGCTCAAGGCCGTCCCTGCGCAGATCCAGGCGCAGATCGAACGCTCATGGGACGACGTCTCGGCCCTCGACCGGCTCGGCGCCGTCGACGGCGGCACCGTGATCGCGCGCGGCATCAACTACTGCACGTCGTACGAGATCGCCCTCAAGATCCGCGAGCTCTCCGGGCTCCTGTTCGAGGCCTACTCCGCGGCCGATCTGATGCACGGACCGGTGGCGGCGATCGGCCCCGGCTGGCCCGTGCTCGCACTCGCGCCGTCCGGCCCGGCGCTCGAGGCGATGGAAACCGCGATCGAGGACGTCGCCCGCCGCGGCGCTCGGCTTGTCGTCGTCTCCGACGTCGAGCGCGTGCTCGGGCACGGCGAGGTCGCCCTGCCGCTCGTCGAAGGCGTGCCGGAGTGGCTCAGCCCGCTCGTCGCCGTCGTCCCGGGCCAGCTCGCGGCGCTGAGGCTCGCGCAGTTGCGCGGCGTCGACCTCGACAACCCGCCCGGGCTCTCGAAGATCACGCTCACGCGCTGAGCTTCCGCTCCGCGTAGTTGTCCGAACAGCCCCTGCGCGGAAGCGCGGTTGGCGCGACCGGCCCGCATTGCGAGCCTTGTCGAAGATAAGGAGGCGGTCGTGCGCACGCAGATCGTGGTTCTCGGCGGCGGGACGGGTGGCACCATCGTTGCCAATCGGCTGCGGCGGCGGTTCGACATCGACGACGCGGACATCCACGTCGTCGACCGCGACGATCGCCACGTCTTCCAGCCCGGTTTGCTGTTCGTCCCGTTCGGCCTCGCGACGATCGAGGAGATCGTCCGGCCGCGTCACTCCCAGCTGCACAAAGGAATCGAGTTCCACGAAGACGAGGTCGACACCGTTGCCGTCGGCCGCGAGGAGGTGCGGCTCGCAAGCGGGAAGCTGCTCCCCTACCACGTGCTCGTCGTGGCGACCGGCGCGCGGCTTCGGCCGGAGGAGACGGACGGACTGACCGGCCCCGGCTGGAACGAGCGCGCGTTCACCTTCTACACGCCGGCCGGGGCCGAGGCACTGCGCGAGCGGCTCGAGCTGTTCGACGGTGGTCGTCTCGTCGTGAACCTCGTCGACATGCCGATCAAGTGCCCGGTCGCGCCGCTCGAGTTCGCGTTCCTCGCGGACTGGTACTTCCGCGAGCGCGGCCTGCGCGACCGGGTGGAACTCGCCTACGTGACCCCGCTTGGCGGTGCCTTCACGCAGCCGGTTGCCTCTGACCGTCTCGGCTCGCTGCTCGCGGCCAAGGAGATCGAGCTGATCACGGAGTTCAACGCCGGCGAGGTCGACGGCGTGAACGGCGTGCTTGCCTCGCGCGACGATCGCCAGACCGAGTTCGACCTGCTCGTCACGGTGCCGCTGCACAGCGGCGCCGCCTTCGTCGACCGGTCTCCTCACCTTGGAGATTCACATGGGTTCATCCCCACGGACAAGCAGACGCTGCGGCACGACAGCGCGGCGAACATCTTTGCGCTGGGCGACGCGGCTGATCTGCCGACGTCGAAAGCAGGCTCAGTGACCCACTTCGAGGCGGACGTGCTGGCCGGCAACGTTGTTCGATATCTCGCGGGCGAGCAACTCGAGCGCGGGTATGACGGCCACGCAAACCTCTTCGTGGAGACCGGGCACCACAAGGCGCTGCTGATGGACTTCGATTACGAGACCGAGCCGTTGCCGGGACGCTTCCCCAACGCTGCCGGTCCGCTGCCGCTTCTGAGCGAGTCGCGGCTGAGTCACGTCGGGAATCTGCTCTTGCATCGCCTCTACTGGCACGCGCTGTCGGCACCCAGGCGCGTTCGCGTCTAGAGCTCTGCGACGTCGACGTGGCGGTCGGCCACGCACTGCCGCGCCCAGTACTCTGCGCGTTCGAGGATGCGCTGCTCGAGCGCGCGGCGCCCGATGTCGTCCGGAGGCACCCCAGTTGTGAGCTCGATCCGCACCTGGTGGACCGACGCCTCGACCTGCCCGTCCATCTCGTGGCGTTCCTCGGAGATGATCGAGACCTCGCCGACCTCGTCGAGCAGCCACTGGGCCAGGCGCTCGATCTCCGCGGCCGTGGCGTCGCGGCCGGCGAAGACGCCGAAGTTGATGCGCACCTCGATTGCAGGTGCGTCGTGCTCGCGCACGACGAAGGCCATGGTCGGATTCATCACCTGTGTAACGCCGAAAGGCGCTGTGTGGGTTCCCTTAGCCCTCGCGCGGCTGCCAGCGGAAGCCGCGAATCGCTGCAGCGAGGCCGACGGCGCCCCAGAGGAGCACCACTGCGATGGAGCCGGTCTCGGACCAGATGTGGTGGTGGCGCACCATCACGTCGCGGGTCAGCTTCGTGAAATACGTGAGCGGCAGCACGTCCGCGATCGCGCGCAGGAACCCCGGGTACTCCTTCGGCGTGAAGAACGTGCCGGAGATGATCGCCATCGGCAGGTAGACGAAGTTCACGACGGCGGACGACCCTTCGGCCGAGCGCACGAACCCTGTCAGCCCGAGGCCCATCGCCGCAAACGCACCTGCGCCGATCACGAGCGCGACGAGCAGCGAGAGCGGCCGGGTCGGGATCGCAACCGAGAAGAGCAGGCGTCCGAGGACGATCAGGAGGGCGGCCTCGACAAGGAAGGTGATGAACGTCGAGACGAGCACCGCCATCAGGTAGGTCCACGGCGGCAGGGGAGTCGCGCGGATGCGCTTCAGCACGCCGCTCTCGCGACGGATCACCATCGTGATGGCGAGGCCGGCAAACGCAGTCGATGCGACGCCGTAGCCGATCATTCCCGCTTCGAGGAACGGCGCGGCGCGAATGTGCTCCTTCGTGATCGTGCTGTTGCCGTAGATCGAGCCGAAGACAAGGAAGAAGATCACCGGCAGGAAGAACGTGAAGAAGGCGGCCTCGCGGTTCCGCCAGAAGAGGATCTGCTCCGTCTTCAGCTCGTGCACGAAGAGCCTCACTCCGCCGTCAGCTCCAGGTACACGTCCTCGAGCGTCGGGCGGCGAACCTCGAGCTCGTCGAGCTCTTCGCCGCGCGCGAGCGCTTCGGCGGTCAGCTCGTGCAGGCGTCGCGTCGGATCCTTCGTGCGCTCGACGACGTCGTGGCCGCCGCGCTTGAAGCGGATCTCCGTTTCGACGATGCCGCCGGTCAGATCGGCGGGCGAGCCTTCGCGCACGATCACGCCGTCGCGCAGGACCGCGACCCGGTCGGCCAGCTGCTCGGCTTCGTCCAGGTAGTGCGTCGTCAGCAGGATCGTCTTTCCGAGCGCACGCAGGTTGCGCACGGTGTCCCAGGCGGTGCGGCGCGCGC
>PLDP01000138.1 GCA_003136795.1 Actinomycetota bacterium | reverse complement strand
TGCTCACCGGCGAGCCCGATCCACTGCTGAAGCTGCGGAGCTACCCCGGCGAACGGCGCGTCCTCTACATCGAGGACACCGTTGCGAACGTCCGCGTGATCGAAGGCGTCCTGGAGCTGCGACCGGGCGTGCNNCGCGAGCATCATCCCGACCTGATCCTGCTCGACCTCCACCTGCCGGACCTTCCGGGCGACCGAGTTCTGGCCGAGCTGCAGGAGGACGCCGAGACGCGTGACATCCCGGTGATCGTTTTGAGCGCCGACGCAACGCGGGAGCGCGAGCAGTTGCTGGCCGCAGGCGCCGCCGCCTACCTGACGAAGCCGATCGACCTGCGCCGCCTCCTCGACGTGTTCGACCGCCATCTCGCTCCGTCGGCGGCAGGCGTCGAGCTCGACTGAAGCTAGAAGCTCAGCCGCACTTGTTGGCGCCGGCGATCGCGAAGGCGGACTTCGCGCGGCCGTCGTTCAAGTACTTCTTGAGGATCTGCACGAAGAGCGCCGCGTTGCCGTTGTTCCAGGCGGTGATCGCGGAGCCGACCTCGGCGATGTCCACTTTCATCGCGGCGAGTGCCGCGGTGCCGGAGTCGGTCCGGCTGGGGATCTGCGCGAGCACGCCGTATTCCTGGCTCTCGAGCGCCTTCGCCTTGACGGCGAAGCTGTAGAGCTGCGCCGCGGTGACGGGCGAGCCGAGCTCCTGCTTCACCTTGGCGAGCCACACCACGCAGACCTTGTTCGCCTGAGCAGCCCAGGTGGTCTGCGACGCGGGCACTGCCGCGCCCGAGGTCGTCGCTGTGAACGCCGCCGTCGTCGTGACGGCTGCAAGGAGAAGAAGGCGCCTGCCCATGGGGGTGAAGCATCGACGGGAACGAACGTCCTGTGACCCCCCGAAGGGGTGAACCCAGCCGATCGACGTGAAATGATCGGCGTTGCCTATCCGGCTATCGATTCGAAGGGAAGTGCGATGGATTTCTCCAAGCTCACGCTTGGCTCAAAACTGATCGGCGGGGCCGGGGTCCTCCTGCTGATCGATTCGGTCCTGCACTGGCAACAGGTGACGATCGGCCCGATCTCGGCCGGTGTCTCGATGTGGCACGGCTGGGGCGTTCTCGTCGGCCTGACCCTGCTCGCGATCCTCGCCTGGGAAGGGGCGCAGCTCGCCGACGTCAAGATCGCCGTCGGCCCGCTCAGCCCGTCGCTGCTCACGATGGTGCTCTCGGCCCTGCTCGTGCTGTTCACGCTGATCAAGGTGCTCGCGGACAACTTCGTCGCGAGCTGGGCGTGGATCGGCCTTGTGCTCGCGATCGTGGTCGCAGCCGGTGCGTGGCTGAACATGCAGGCCGCCGGCGAGTCGCTGGCCGACCTGCGCTCGTCGGTCGCACCTGCCAGCCCGGGCCCGTCTCCGCCGCCGATGACGACGGAAGCCGACCCGTCCGAGGCCGGCTCAGGGTCGATCGACGCCGTCTGAGCCGGCGGACGCCGGGGTCGTCGAAGCGAGTGAGCTGCTCGCGCGGAGAGACGTCTCCGCGCGGGAGCTCGTCGAGTCGTGCCTCGAGCGCATTCGAGAGCGCGACGGGGCGCACAGCCACGACGGCGACCCGGGCTCGATCAACGCCTGGGTCCGCGTCTACGACGACGACGCGCTCGCCGCGGCCGACCGTGCCGATGCACGCCTAGCCGCGCCCGGTGCGCCGCCGCTCTGTGGCGTGCCGATCGGGCTCAAGGATCTCTACGCGGTCGCCGGCAAGCCCCTCACTGCATCGAGCCGGTTGCTCGCTGACGTGCCCGATCGCTCGTGCACCGCGTGGGAGCGGCTCGAGGCCGCGGGCATGGTGCTGCTCGGTCACCTGCACACCCACGAGTTCGCGGCCGGCGGCACGACCGACCAGGTCGGCAATCCGTGGGCGCTCGACCGCTCGGCCGGCGGGTCGAGCGGCGGTTCGGCCGCCGCGCTCGCGGCGCGAATGACGCCCGCGGCCACGGGAACCGACACTGCCGGTTCGTTGCGCATCCCATCGGCGGTGTGCGGCACCGCCGCGTTCAAGCCGACGATTGGCGTGCTGCCGACGCGGGGCCTCGTGCCGCTCGCCTGGACGTTCGACCACGCCGGGCCGATGGCGCGGTCCCTTGCAGACTGCGAGCCGCTGTTCGCCGCGCTCGCGGGCGTGAGCCCACCGGCCGNNCCCCGCGCCTGACGTCGAGCTCGACATCGGGCACACGTTCCTCGATCTCGTGTGCGCCGAGATGCTCGTCTACCACCGGCGCTTCGACGCTCGCCGCGATCTCTATCGCCCCTCGATCCGCGGCTTTCTCGAGCACGCCGAGCGCGGGGCGCTGTCGGCCGAGGACTACATCTCCGGCCAGGAGCGGCGCCGGAGCGACACGGCGTCGTGGCTCGACTGGTTCGCGCGCCACCGCATCGACGCCCTGCTCGAGCCGACCGTGCCGATCGTCGCCCGCCCGCGCGGGCACGGCTACGACGAGCCATTCACCGACGTCGCCGAGATCTCGTTCACGCACTACTGGAACTGGAC
>PLDP01000050.1 GCA_003136795.1 Actinomycetota bacterium | reverse complement strand
GCGATCGAGCGCCAGAACCCGGAGCTCGCGAGCGCGCTCAAGAAGATCAACACGGTGGCCTCGAACCCGAACCCGCAGGCCGTGCAGAAGGCGATGAGCCGTCTGACCCCGTCCGAGCGCCGCGCCTATATGGAGGCGGCCCAGGAGCAGGGCGCCGTGCCCGACAGCGCCAACCGGCAGATGCGCCGGCAGGCGGAGCGGATGCAGCAGCAGACCCGCGGCGGCCGCCCGGGCGGCGGCAGCTCACGCAAGCGCAAGCGCCGCTAGCTCCTAGCCGAGGCCGTACGCGGAGAACTGCAGGCGCCCGCGCTCGCAAACCGGCGTCGGCGGCAGGAGCTTGGCCGTCGTCGTCCCGCCGCCCCGCGCGTTGACGCGGAGGCTGTAGGCGGTCGGCTCGCACGGTCCCGGCTGCTGCGAATCGCCGGTGCCGGGGACGTCCGGCGAGAAGCGCGCCGTCGCGCGCGTCCACTGGCCGGGATCGAGGATGACGAGCACTGCGGCGAGCGCGCCGGGGAAGGCCGCGCGGATGTTCGTCGGCAGCTTCCCGCCGTGGCGGCCGAGCAGCTGGCCCTGCGGCAGCCCGGTGACGGCGCAGGCGGTGCGCGAGACGTTCCGGAGGTGCAGGGCGTAGCTGATGTTGCCGGCCCCGGGGCTCCCCTTGACCGCGGAGAAGGAGCCGGCGAGCTGCGCGCCCTTGCACGACGCGACCATGCCGCCGCTCGCCGCGGTCGTCCCGGCGAGGGCAGCGATCAGCCCGATCAGAATCAAAAATGTCTTCATACGCTCTCAACGCCGCCGTGCACGGCGGCGTCACAAAAGCCTAGCGAGCGTTGATGTACTCGGTCAGATACTGGATCTGGACGCTCTGCTGCTTCGACTGGAACTTGACGACGTCGCCGATCGAGATCACTCCCACGACGTCGCCGTGCTCGGCGACCGGCAGGTGGCGGATGCGACGCTCCGTCATCAGCGCCATGCACTCCTCGATCGTCGTGTCCGGGGAGATCACGATCAGGGGCGAGGACATGATCTCGCGCACCGCCGTGTCGCGGTCTGCCCGGCCCTCGAGCGTCACACGGCGGAGGTAGTCGCGCTCGGTGACGATTCCGGTGATGCGGCCGCGAACTGAGACGAGCATCGCGCCGACGTTCGCGTCGATCATCTGCTGGGCCGCGTCGTAGACGGTCGCGTCCGCGTCGACCGAGAGGACGTCGCGCCCCTTCGTTGCCAGGATCTCCTCGACCCGGTTCACGGTTCGATCCTAGCGGATCCTTGCGCGGATTGTCACGAGCTGCGGAGGGGGTCGGCCCGCGTCGGATCAACCGTTCGGGGGATGGCCGCGCTCGATGCATCCCTCATAAATGTGCAAAACGACTAGAAGGCGCAGGGGCGGTCACGCCGGAGGGGGGATCCAAGTGATGTCGCACGCGCCTGCACGTGAAGGTCTGTCGAATCGTCTCCGGGCTCAGTCCGGGCAGGCGATCGTCCTCGCGATGCTCTTCATGATCCCGCTCATGGGATTCGTCGGCCTCGTGGTCGATGTCGGGCACGCCTACTACACGCAGCGATCGCTGCAAGCCTCCGCCGACGCGGCGGCTCTCGCAGGCGCATCGCAGCTGCCCGACCCGGCAGCGGCGGCGGCGCTGGCGAAGCAGTACGGCGCCGCTCCCGGTGAGAAGAACGCGCGGGCCAACGTCACCGGCGTCACCGACACGATCTCGACCCGGTGCGCGACCTCGCTGGCGGGCTGCTACCCGTCGAACGTGATCACGGTCAAGGAGACCGGCAGCGTCTCGACGCCGTTCCTCGGGCTCTTCGGGGTGAAGACCATCTCGGTCTCGGCCCAGGGATCGGCGTGCGGCCCGTGCGGCGGCCGGCCGGTCGACCTGGTGCTCGTCTACGACCGCACGCTCTCGATGTGCATGGACTTCTACGGCAACCAGGACCCGAGCTGCAGCAAGCTGAACAACGCGCGCGCGGGGATGGAGACCCTGCTCTCCACGCTCGATCCCGCTCAAGACCATGTCGGTCTCGTCGTGCTGCCTCCGGCGACGACGACGAGCAGCCGTTGCACGGCGCCCCCACTCTCCGTCTACAACTCGAAGACCGCGGCCTGGCTGCTTGTGCCACTCACCTCGCAGTACCAGCTCCCAAGTAGAGCGCTCGACCACAACTCGCTGCTCGTCTCGACGATCGACTGCCTGCCCGCGGCGGGCGACACGGCCTACGCCAACGCGATCGACAGTGCGCAAGCCGAGCTGAACAAAGACGGGCGCGCAAACGCCGAGCACGTGATCGTCTTCTTCACCGACGGCGCCGCGAACACCGGGCCGACCTACTACCCCGTGAGCTCTCCGTACCGCGAGCAGCCGTGCCACCAGGGGGTCACTTCGGCCGGACTCGCCAAAGCGCAGGGGACGCTCGTCTACGCGATCGGCTACACGCTGAACGGCATGGGTGGGAGCTCGAACCGCTGCCAGGCCCAGTCGTACAACGGACCGGACGAGCAGCCGCCGATCACGGCGTACGACGCGGTCAGCGAGATCGCCTCGAGTGCCAGCACGTTCTTCAACCAGCCGGCGGCCGGAAGCCTCCAGACGATCTTCGCCCAGATCGGCGCCGACGTGACCGGGCCACGCCTGATCTCGGACGACACACCGTGACGAGCTAGGCGTCCCCCACCGTGTAGGTCACCGACTCTTCGATCTCGATCCCGAGTTCGTCCGCAATGTCCTGAATGCGCTCGAGAGACGCACCTGCATAACCTGTCGCCTCGTACTTCTGAATCTGCTGCTCGTGCAGATCAAGGCGCTCCGCGAGCTCTCGCTGTGAGAGGCGAGCCACGATCCGCGCTTCGATAAGTGCCTGCGGAAGTTCTCGAAGCCAACGGAACACGCGCTGTCGAACCCCGCCTGCCCGGAGTGTCTCGTATTCAAGTACGTCGTTTTTCAGATCGTCGAGCTGGCTCGCCAATGCGTCTCCAATGCTTTGTGGATCAGAGGATCCACCCCAGGCGATGGGTCAGACTGGCGAGCGGCCGCAGCTGCCTCCTCGAACTTCGCCTTGCCCTCCGCGCCACGAGTCGTAAGCTTGCTCATGGCCTCCGATCACAAGAGTCGTGCTCTGGGCGATGACCCTCCCGCGAGGCGTCTTCTCGCCGGCCTGGTCGGGTTCGAGGTGCTGCTGTACACGGCGGTCGGCCTCCTGCTGGCTGTGGCCGCTGTCCTCGTTCTAGTCGGCACCGTCAACGAACTCGCGCACGGGATCTCGACCGGGCGAGGCGCCGTCGACATCGGAGTCTCAGTCCTCGATCGCGTACTGCTGACCCTGATCATCGCGGAACTCATCTACACGCTCCGCTTCGTCTTGCGGACGCACGAGATCGCCGTTGAGCCCTTCCTGTTCATCGGCCTGATCGCTGTCGTCCGACGGATCTTGATCGTCACGGCGCAGTTCGAGCGACCCCCCGCCGGCGGCCGGGCGCTGACGAACCTGCTGCTCGAACTGGGACTGCTCGGCTTCCTGGCGTTCACCCTCTCCCTCGCCGTCTACCTCGTACGACTCGGACGCAGCAGCGTGGCCACGCGGGTGCCATAGCAAGCGGGACAACGCGCCCGACGTAAGGTCAAGGGGACGTCCTCAGCCTTCGGCTGTGAGCTCGGCTTCAACGGAACCGCGTACGAGCATCGCTGCCCAATCCGCATCGCGCACAAGCGCATCGGGCAGTCGATCGGCTTCACCGCCCAACGCATCTGTTCGATCTGCGGAGAGGATCTCTCCGAGTGCGCGCACCGCAAGGGGCGCAGCTACTGGATCCGCGGCAGGCCCGGCCCGAGTGGCCACTGTCCCGTTTGCCTTGCCGAATCGTGCGCCGACCATCTCTATCGCGTCTCGGTGGTCAGCATCATCAGAGAAGCGCAGCTGCGCGAAGTCAGCTTCGTCGGGCGCCCCGCACAGCCCGAAGCGCGACTGCTCGCGCTGCCGATCGACACGAAGAGACTCGCGGACTTNNGGCTTCGATGAGCTCCCGGACGGCGGGTCGGCGGAGAGTAGCCCCTAGCTCGAGCCACGAGCCCGAGCAGCCGTGGCCGGCTGTGCGTTCGCGGCGCGTCGGACGAAGCACGCGATAACGGAGGTATTGACACCAGTTTGCAACCGTCGTAGCTTCGGGTTCTCGATCGGAAGGCGGTAATGACAGAGCAAGCTCCCCACTTCCGCGGCTCAGTAAGTGAGTCGGCGGCAATGACTCCCGACCTCGGCGACGAGGATGTCGGGCCACCCCCGTTTCGCTCGGGGCCCTGGCCGTCGCAAATCCGAGCGGTGATGACGGCGAGAGGCCTGGCTCTCCACGTGCACCTGCCGCCGGAGCAGCTGCGCGAACTCGCCGACGCGGCCGGCGGCCGCGAGATCACCGTCCACCTCCACGCTCTTGACGCCGCCGAAGCGAAAGCAGGCATGGCATAGGCGCGCCCCTCACATGAGCTGGGTCAGTCGTATCGCGGCGACGTTCGGCGCGCCCGCGACCGCGCCGGCGGCTGCGGAGCCGCCGGCTGCGGAGCAGACGCCAAAAGTCCCGGACTCAATCGCCGACATCCGCAAAGCCAACGAAGCGCTGCGAGCGACCGCGAAGTGGATCCTGACCAGCTTTGCCGCCGTCGGCGCGCTTCTCGTCGGCACCTTGCAGTTGTCGAGCGTCGGCAAGCTGACCGGCGATGTCCCCGTCGAACGAGCCGCGGCTGCTGTCGGCGGTGTCGCACTCGCCGCCCTGGGGATCGGGATTGCGATCTGGTTCACGAGCACTGTCCTCGCGCCTGCCCTGAACTCGTTTCGCACCGCCGATCGTGAGCCGGACGTGACGCGCGACGTTCTTGGTGATCGCGAGCTTGTCGGTGTCACCTACGCCGAGTTGAAGACAAGCATCAAGGAAGCCGATGAGGCCCTGACGAAGGCAGCAGCGAAAGGCGTCGACGACCCCGCCTACAAGACTGCCCAGGCGATGCGCGAAGACTGGGAGACGAGCAAGGGACTGGCGCTGACCGCGATCGGGAGCGAGCTTCTCTGGCGCCGATACCAACGCGCTCGCCTGGCCGTCATGTGCGCGATCGCGTTGATAACGGCCGGCCTCCTGGGGTTCGCTTGGGGCGCTAACCCGCCGGCTGCGGAGCAGAAGGCGCCTCCGGTCGCGCTCGGCCAAGCCCCGCTGCACCTTCGAGTCCACCTGACGAGCGTCGGCATCGCCGGTCTCAAGACGGCGCGTGGCTGTAACGAGCCCGACCTCGACGTGCTGTCGATCTCAGGGACGGCTGCCGAGCGCGAAGTCGTGACCGTGCCGTCGTCGACTTGCAAATCTGTCCGCTTCATCTTGACGCCGTCTCTTGGGACGGCGGTCGCCGCTTAGCCGCGGCGGCTTCAACTCATGGCGCGCAATGTCCGTTCAGAGATCCATGCCTTCTGGCGGCGTTACGTCGTCCCGCGTGGACTCTCCGGCGCAGTCCGGGTCAGCTGGGTTGACGGCGAGACGATCGTTGAGATCGAGGACGTTGCGCCAAGGCTCCCGTTCAAAACGCACGAGGCGGCTTGTCGTAACCACGAAGTCGAGCTTCCTCATGGCGAGCCACTTTCCCGCGACTACGCCCCAACAAGGCATCCATTACAACGCCGGTAAGGGTCGCGGCCGCACGGTCTACCTCACTCATCGCCCCCCGCGGACGGGCCGGCGCGACGAGGCCTATCGCGGACAGGTGCTCGCCGCCTTGTCATTCCACATCGACCCCGCGCCACTGGCGCCGCTGATCGTCAACAATCTGGCGATCCGCGGAGACACGCTTGACCACCGCGATCTCAGCCGCGCCGCAGCAGGGTGGATGATGTTCTACCTGCTCGAGGTCGCCCGCCAAGACAGTCGGCCATTGGAAGTCGGAGTCGAGATCTCGACTCAGCCGAACCGCGACGACTTCGTGGCGATTGGCTTTCGGCCGGCGGCGACTCCGCCCACCTACGCGTCGCCCTACCTCGCGTTTCGTGCGCCTCGAAGTACGCCGTGAACTACGAGCGGCGCGACGTGCTGTAGGCGTCGACGACGGCGTCGTAGAGATCAGCCGGCAGGTGCTTCGCCGCTGTTGTCAGGAAGAAGTCCGCGTCGAGTGGCACGTCGCGATCGCTGGTCGCCTCCAAGTAGCTGTTGAGCTCCCGCTCGACCTCGGCGACGACCGCCGGCGCGTGCTTGAGCGCATAGTCGAGCAAGCTCCCCGCCACCTCATACTCGGAGCGGCGGCGGTAGTAGGCGGCGAGCCCCATGACTTTGAGCGGCGCCAGCCTTCGCTCCCGCCCCACTCGCTCCGCCCCGAGATCGGGACGGCGCGACAACGACGAGACCGTGACCCCGAGTATCAAGGCCGCCTGGCGCAAAGTCGGATAGGCCGCCAGCAGGCGCGTGTCTTCCTGACGTAGCTCGCGAACGCCAGGAGTAAGCATCTGTCTGGACATGGTCACGGTCAGAGGTTAGCACAACATCAGCAACATCAGCAACATCCGCAACACTTTAGCCAAGAATCTCCCAGAACTCAGTCTCCGGATGTTGGGCGGGACCGTGCAACAATCTCGTCGGCGGCGGCCAGTGTTCCGCGGTAGCTCTCGCGGCGGTTCCGAAGTAACCAGGCGGTCTGCTCCGCACTTCTCTGCGCCGCCCACTCGTTGACCTCTCGATCGATCGCGCGAAGCGTCTTCCCCCAGAGCTCCTCCGGCACTTCGCGCAGCAATCGATACGGGCGCGCGTTGTACCGGAGGAGTTCGGCTGGCGACAGCTGTGAAGTTCGATTACCGCCGCGATGTGTCATTTCGCACCAATCAGATTTGGCTTAAACACTGCAGTGGAGGCGGCGGGAATCGAACCCGCGTCCGCGGACGCACCGGATTGAGCGTCTACAAGCATAGGCCGCCGTTTAATTTCGCTCGCCGGCCGGTTGGCGACCGACCTACCGTCGAGCTAGTCCTCCTGAAGTGTCGCGCCGCGGGCGAGTGACTTTCCTTTGGCGCCGAGCCCGCTAGTTGATGCCGATCCCGGGTCGCAGGCTTCCCCGGGGCGACACGCTGTTCTAAGTCGCTAGGACTTAGGCAGCGAGTGCGAGATTGTGATCCGCACTTGCGTTGTTTCCGGTGGTTTTACGAGGCCGACCGGATACCTCGGCTTGCAGCTCAACCGGAGAACCGACCACGTCGAAGCCATGGCGCCCCCGTATGTGTGTGTACGGCAATTGTAGCTGCGGCACGCGGCGTCAGTGGTAATGCGCGAGCAGCGTCGACAGCACCCCGCGCGTGAACGGGTCGCTCGAGACCGCGATCGACCCCGAAAACGGGTACTCGAGCAACAGGATCGTCAACAGGCCCGCCCCAACAACCAGCGCGACAGCCCCGACGAGGATCACCTCCATCGCGGCCACGTCGACCCGCAGAAACCACGTGATCCCGACACTGAGCGCCGCCGTGAGCAGCAGCAAGCCGATGAACGCACCCGGCAGCGATGAGTCCGCCGCGGAGACGCGACTTCGCCGCTCGGCCACCATGTCGTTCAGCGCCCCGACCGCCGAGCCGTAGAACGCCTTCTGCGTGGCGGTCTTGGGCTCGAGCGACTGCACGGCGGTGAAGATGCCGTCGATGCGGTTGTTCGCAAGCGGGTCGCTGCCGCCCGTCCTCATCGCCGGGAACTCTTTGCCACGCACCTCGCGGATGTACGCGACCAT
>PLDP01000089.1:2753-9061 GCA_003136795.1 Actinomycetota bacterium | reverse complement strand
CCGCGATCTCGCCCGAGTATCCACTCGTGCTGTTGCTCGTGTTCGCCGGCGGGCTCGGCGTTGCCGCGTTCCATCCCGAAGGCGCCAAGTTCGCCTCCTACGCGAGCGGCGACAAGCGCGCGAGCGGCATGTCGTACTTCAACAGCGGCGGCAACATCGGCTACGCGCTCGGCGCATTCGCGACCGGACAGCTCGTCGTCTGGCTCGGGCTCGTCGGCGGCCTCGCCGCGATGGCGCCTGTCTTTCTCGCGTCGCTCGCGCTCATGCGCGTGTTGCCGCACCTCTCCCCGCTGATCCCGCAGACACGCGCGGCCGGCTACGAGCGCGGCGACGACCGACGACGCGCGATGGCGCTGCTCTCGGTCGTGATCGCGCTGCGCAGTGTCGCGTGGTTCACGCTGCTCGCGTTCGTTCCGCTCTGGGTCGTCTCGCTCGGTCACTCGAAGGCAGACGGCAGCCGCCTGCTCTTCTTGATGCTGCTGGCGGGCGCGGTCGGGACGCTCCTCCTCGGCGCCGTCGCCGACCGGATCGGGTTGCGGACGACGCTCGTGATCACGCAGACTCTGATCGCCCCGCTGATCCTCGTCTTCGTCTACGTCGGCGGCGTCGCCGGCGTCGTGGCGGTCATGCTCGTCGGCGTCTGCGTCGTCGGGACCTTCGGCGTGACGATGGTGCTGAGCCAGCTCTACCTACCGCGGCACGTCGGCATGGCGTCGGGCCTCTCGGTCGGGCTCGCCATGGGCGTCGGCGGCGTGGCGGCCGTCGTGCTCGGCGCTGTCGCCGACGCGATCGACCTGAAGACCGCGCTGACGATCTGCGCCGTCGCGCCCGCGCTTGGCGTCTTCGCCTGCCTGCGGCTTCCGGCGCCGGCGAAGCAGGCTCGGCGCAGCCCCGCTTTGGCCAATCCGTCCTAGGTCAAGCGTCGAGCAGCTCGCGCACCGAGTGCGTCGCACCGGTCGTCCTCATAGCCGCGCCTTAGCCCGCTGTGAAACGATCTCGCGCGTGCCGGGCGTCGATAAGGAGGCAGCGTGATCGAAGCGCGTTGGACACGGGGGGAGCTCTTGAGGCGCGCGGCGACGTCGGGGACCGGAGCGCTGTTGCTCGGTGCGGGCGCCGGGCCGGCCCGGCTGGTCGACGCCGCGCTCGGCGCCACGGAGCCGCCGAAGACGCATCTCTTCCGCACCCGGCCCGATCTCGTGCCCCCGGTCGTGAGCACGGTGCACCACGATCCGCGGACGAGTGACGGCTACCTCTTCCTGGCGCCGCTCTCCGGGCCCGGGCAGCGCGGCTCGCTGATCCTCGACAAGGGCGGCGAGCCGGTGTGGTTCAGGCCGTCGAAGCCCGTCGTGGCGTTGAACTTCCGTGCGGCCGTCTACCGCGGCAAGCCGGCCCTCACGTGGTGGGAGGGCAAGACCGAGCACGGTCTCGGCGACGGGACGCACGTGATCGTCGACGACAGCTATCGCGAGCTCGTGCGCGTGCCGGCGGGCGGCGGCCGGCCGGCCGACCTGCACGAGTTTCTGCTCACCTCGCGCGGCACGGCGCTCGTCACCGCCTGGGAGCGAGTGCCGACGAACCTCTCGGGCCTGGGCGGCCTCACGAACGGCGCGGTGGTCGGAGGCGTCGTGCAGGAGCTCGAGCTGCCAAGTGGTCGCGTGCTGTTCGAGTGGCGCAGCCTCGACCACGTCGGCCTCGACGAATCTCATGCGGGCATCACCGACAAGGGCGCGTACGACTACTTCCACGTCAACTCGATCGAGCTCGATGCCGACGGCAACTTCCTCGTCTCCGCCCGCAACACCTGGACCGTGTACAAGATCGACCGCGGCAGCGGCGAGATCATCTGGCGGCTGGGTGGCAAGAAGAGCGACTTCGCCATGGGCCCGGGCACCGGCTTCGCGTTCCAGCACGACGCGCGGCATCACGGCGCGACCGACCAGCTGGTCAGCCTCTTCGACGACGGGGCGGCGCCCCAGGTGCAGCCGCAGTCGAAGGCGCTCGTGATCGCGCTCGACACGACGGGCATGCGCGCGACGCTGCACAAGAAGTACGCGCACAACCCACCGCTGCTCTCGCATGCGCTCGGGAGCACCCAGGTTCTGCCGAACGGCAACGTCCTCGTCGGCTGGGGCACCGCGCCGTACTTCTCGGAGTACAGCCACCACGGTGAGCTGCTCTTCGACGCCCACCTGCCCCACGGCGGCCAGAACTACCGCACGCTGAAGATGCCGTGGCGCGGGCGGCCGACGGACCTGCCGGCGATCGCAACCCGGCGGCGCGACGGCCAGCACTTCGTCTACGCAAGCTGGAACGGCGCCACCGACGTCCACTCGTGGCGGCTCGAGACCGGCACGAGCGCGTCGTCGCTGCCGGATGTGATCGCAACGCGCAAGACAGGCTTCGAAACGGAGCTGGTCGCACCGGCGGCCGCACGGTACGCCGCAGTCGTCGCGCTGGACGCTCAGGGCGCACCGCTCGCGCGGTCGAAAGTCGCGAAGATCGTTTAGCGCTCCGTGTCGTTCCTCGACGGGATCAGACCGTACCGAAGCGCGTGGCTCTCGAGCGACATCCTCGCCGGGGTCACGCTCGCCGCGCTGGCGATTCCCGAGGTGATGGGCTACACGAAGATCGCGGGCATGCCCGTGATCACCGGGCTCTACACGATCCTGATCCCGATCGTGGCGTTCGCGCTGCTTGGCTCGTCACGCCACCTCGTCGTGGGCGGCGACTCGGCCACCGCCGCGATCATGTACGCGGGGATCGCCGGGCTCGGCATCTCGGGGCTTCAGCCCGGCTCGGCGCNNGGCGTCGGCATCCAGGTGGCGCTCGGGCAGGTCGGCGGAATGCTCGGCATCCCGCCGCCGAACGTCTCGGCGAACGCCCTCAGCGGAGGCCTGCGCAAGTTCGGGCTCACGCTCTGGCACATCGGAGACGCGTCCTGGCAGACGGCGCTCGTGTCGGCCGCCGTGCTGGCGATCCTCGTCATCTTTCGCCGCTTCGTGAAGCAGGTCCCGGGCGGGCTCGTCGCCGTGGTGGCGCTGATCGCTGCGAGCTGGATCTTCGACTTCCAGAGTCACGGCGTCTCGACACTCGGGGCGGTCCCGCGCGGCCTACCGCACATCGGCCTGCCGCGAGACGTGAGTTGGAGCGATGCATCCGCGCTGTTCCCGACAGCCGCATCGCTCTTTCTCGTCATCCTCGCCCAGAGCGCCGCCACCTCACGCGCCTACGCGGTCAAGTACCGCGAGGCGTTCGACGAGGGAACTGATCTCGTCGGTCTCGCCGTCGCGAACCTCACCGCCGGCCTCGGCAGCACGTTCGTCGTCAACGGCAGCCCGACGAAGACCGAGGTGGTCGACGAGGGCGGGAGCCACACCCAGGTCGCACAGCTCACGACCGCCGCCGTCGTCGCGATCGTGCTCCTGTTCCTCACGAAGCCGCTGCAGTATCTGCCGAATGCCGTGCTCGCTGCGGTCGTCTTCCTGATCGGCCTCAAGCTGGTCGACCTGCGCGGCCTGCGCGAGATCCTGCGGCTTCAGCGAGACGAGTTCGCGGTGGCGGTCGCAACGGCGATCGTCGTCGTCGTGGTCGGCGTCGAGCAGGGGATCGTCCTCGCGATCGTGCTCTCGCTGCTCCTGCACGTGCGCCGCCACTACGCACCCGTCGACGTCGTGCTCACCTGGGACGGGCACGGGCACGTGCGGACGCTGCAGCCCGCGCCGGGCGTCACGAGCGAACCGGGGCTCGTCGTCTATCGCTTCGGCGCCGGCATCTGGTACGCGAACGCGCAACGCCTCTCCGACGAACTGCTCGAGCTCGCGGGCGGAGCGAGCCCGCCGCGGTGGATCGTTCTCGACGCGACCAGCATCGACGACATCGACTTCACGGGCGGGAAGACCCTCGGCGAGCTCGTCGCGGAACTGGGCCAGCTCGGGGTCGAGCTGGCGGTGGCCGGTGTTCTCGACCCGGTCCGCCGCGAGCTCGAGCGCTACGGCATCGCCGCGGCGATCGGCGAGGGTCGAATCTTCGACACGGTGCAGGACGCCCTCGAGGCGTTTCACCGCGACAAGTAGTTCTTAGGAACGAGCGGCGGAGGCGCAGTCGCCGCAGGCGCCGCGGAGCACGACGTCGTGGCCGGCGACGGAATAGCCCGTTCGACCTTCGACCTTGTGCAGCGCGCGCTCGAGCTCGTCGTCGGCGAACGCCTCGACCTTGCCGCAGTCGTCGCAGACGAGGTGATGGTGGTGCGCGCCGTCCGCGTGGATCGGCTCGAAGCGCGAGATGCCCGCGCCGATGTCGATGCGCTGGACGAAGCCGTCCTTGGTCAGCTGCTCGAGCGCGCGGTAGACGCTGGCGGTGCCGACGCGGCGGCCTTCGGAGCGCAGTTGGTCGAAGATCTCCTGCGCGGTGAGGCAGCACTGCTGGCGCCCGAGCAGCTCGATCACCGCGCGCCGGGCGCCGCCGTTTCTGTGCCCCTTCGAGCGCAGGGACTCGACGGTCGTCTCGGTCCAGGAGCCGGTGCTCGTCGGTTTCGCCATACCCTTAATGATAGCGCCTCTCGGCTACAAACGAGAGCGGGAATGAGTCTCGTTAGCCTATACTCGCGTCCGTGTGGAAACTTCCGGTTGGCGTTCTGCTCGTTCTGGCCGTGCTCGCCGCTGCGGCCTTCGGGCTGTCGCGAGCCGGCACCAGGTCGACGGGCGGGAGCGGGCTGCAGGTGGTGGCCGCGGAGAACTTCTGGGGCAGCATCGCCGCGCAGCTCGGCGGCGACCGCGCGCACGTAACGAGCGTGATCGCGAGTCCGGCAACCGACCCGCACGACTACGAGCCAACCGCGGCCGACGCACGCACGATGGCCGGCGCGCGGCTCGCGATCGTGAACGGGATCGGCTACGACCCGTGGGCGGACAAGCTGATCGCCGCGAACCCGGTGAGCGGCCGCGTCGTCCTCAGGGTCGGCGACCTCGTCGGGATCAAGCCGGGCGGGAACCCACATCGCTGGTATTCGCCGACCGACGTGCAGCAGGTGATCGGCGCGATCGTCCGCGACTACGCGCAGCTCGACCCGAAGGACGCCGGCTACTTCGCCCGGCAGAAGACGCGCTTCGAAACGCGCGGGCTCGCGCAGTACAAGCAGCTGCTCGCGACGATCAAGCGGCGCTACCACGGCGTCGCGGTGGGCGCCTCGGAGAGCATCTTCGTGCCGCTCGCGCAGGCGCTCGGTCTCAACCTGGTGACGCCGTACTCCTTCCTGAAGGCGATCAGCGAGGGCACCGACCCGACGGCGTCGGACCGATCGACGATCGACCGGCAGATCGCGACGAGGCGGATCAAGGTGTGGGTGCTGAACAGCCAGAACAGCACGCCGGACGTCCAGCGGATCACGCACGCCGCGCGCAAGCAGGGCATTCCGGTGACGACGATCACCGAGACCCTGACGCCCGCTTCCGCCACCTTCCAGGCCTGGCAGTCCCGGCAGCTGGCAGCGCTCGCGGCGGCGCTCGCCAGGGCGACCGCCAGATGAGCCGGCAACCGGCGGTCGTGTTCGAACACGCCGCGGTACAGCTCGGCGGACGAACGATCTGGAGCGATCTTTCGCTCTCGATCGCGCACGGTGAGTTCGTCGCGATCCTCGGCCCGAACGGGGCCGGCAAGTCGACGCTCGTCAACGCCGTGCTCGGCCTGCTCCCCCTCTCCGCGGGACGAGCCTCCGTGCTGGGACGGCCCCCCGGTGCGGCGAACGACCGCATCGGCTACCTGCCGCAGCGGCGGAACTTCGACGCCACGACGCGCATCCGAGGCAGCGACGTCGTCAAGCTCGGCCTGGACGGCGCGCGCTGGGGCTTCCCCATCCCGGGCCTGCCGAGCCGGGCAAGGGACGCGGCGCGCGCCGCCGAGGTGATCGAGCTCGTCGACGCGAGCGCGTATGCAGACAAGCCGATCGGCGAGCTCTCCGGCGGCGAGCAGCAGCGGCTGCTGATCGCGCAGGCGCTCGTCCGGCGGCCGGGCCTGCTGCTCCTTGACGAGCCGCTCGACAGCCTCGACCTCTCCAATCAGGCCGCGGTCGCGGCGCTCGTGCGCAGGATCTGCCGCGAGGAGGAGGTGGCCGTGCTGCTCGTCGCCCACGACATCAACCCGATCCTCAGCTACCTCGACCGCGTCGTCTACATCGCCGGTGGCTCGGCCGTCGTCGGCCGGCCGGAAGAGGTGATCTCGAGCGAGACGCTCAGCCGTCTCTACGGCGCGCCGATCGAGGTGCTGCGCGCCTCCGACGGGAGGCTCGTCGTCGTCGGGCAGCCGGAGGCGCC
>PLDP01000089.1:0-2735 GCA_003136795.1 Actinomycetota bacterium | reverse complement strand
AGCCTCGCCGGCCTCCCGGTCGCGGTCGGGTACTTCAGCTTCTGCGGGCTCGGTGCGCTCGCGCTCGCCGGGATCGCCGGGTCACGCAGGAGCCTCGGCGCCGAGTCGGCGGCGATCGGATCGCTGCAGGCGCTGGCGCTCGCGCTCGGCTTCCTCTTCGTCAGCCTCTACCACGGCGTGCTCAACGGCCTCGACTCGCTGCTCTTCGGCACCTTCCTCGGCATCACGAGCCGGCAGGTCACCGTGCTGCTCGTCGTCGCGACGGCCGCTGTGCTCCTGGTCGTCGTCGCTGCGCGGCCGCTCTTCTTCTCCTCGGTCGACGCCGAGGTCGCTCGTGCCGGGGGCGTCCCGGTCGGCCTGCTCGGCTTCGCCTTCCTGCTCGTGCTCGGGCTCTCGGTTGCAGAGACGAGCCAGATCACCGGCGCGCTGCTCGTCTTCGCACTGCTCGTCACGCCGGCGGCCACCGCACACCAGCTCACCTCGCGCCCCGGCCTCGGGATCGCCCTCTCGGTCGGGATCGCGCTCGCCGTCACCTGGCTCGGGCTCGCACTCGCGTACTTCTCGCTCTACCCCGTGGGCTTCTATGTCACGTCGCTCTCGTTCGCCGTCTACGTCGTCGTTCGCCTCATCCGCGTGGCCCGCCGGCGCACGACCGCATTCGTTGCGGAGCCCGCCTGATGTTCGCGCAGGAGTTCATGCGCAACGCCCTCGTCACCGGCACCTTCGTCGGTTTGGCCTGCGGCCTCGTCGGCTACTTCGTCGTACTGCGCGCTCAGGTCTTCGCCGGCGATGCGTTGAGCCACATCGCGTTCACCGGCGCCCTCGGCGCCGCGGTGATCGGGCTCGACATCCGCACCGGTCTCTTCGCCGCGACGATCCTGGGCGGCGTCACGCTGGGCGCGCTCGGCGAGCGCGCCCGCGCCGACGACGTCGTGATCGGTTCGTTCTTTGCGTGGACGCTCGGGCTCGGCGTGCTCTTCCTCTCGATCTTCACCACGAAGAGCAGCGCCGGCAACGGCACTGCCGGCGTCCGCGTCCTCTTCGGCTCCATCTTCGGGCTCAGCACCACCGATGTCCGCGTCTCGGTCGTGCTTGCCCTGGTCGCGTGCGCGTTGCTGCTCGCGATCGCGCGGCCGCTCCTGTTCGCGTCGCTCGACACGGCGGTCGCCGCCGCGCAGGGCGTGCCGGTGCGCGCGCTCGGAGTCGGCTTCCTCGCGATCGTCGGGCTCGTCGCCGCCCAGGCGACCCAGGCGGTCGGGGCGCTACTCCTGCTCGGCCTCCTCGCCGCCCCGGCCGGCGCCGCCCACCGGCTCACGACGAGCCCGTTCCGCGGCCTGCTCCTCTCCGCCGCGCTCGCCGTCGGCTCGGTGTGGGCCGGCCTGACCCTCAGCTACGCGTTCCCGACGCTCCCGCCCAGCTCGATGATCGTCGCGGCCGCCGTCGGCGCCTATCTGCTCGCCGAGGTGCTCACCAGCGGTCTGGGACGGTCAGGAGCTGCAGGCCGTACGGGTTGATCTCGCGTCGCGGTCATGGCTCACGGTTTCGACGTGATGCGGGCGACGCCGGTCTGCGTGCCGGCTTCGATCAGCGGGTGGAGCGGCGCGCCGCGGAGATAGTGGTCGAGGAAGGCCGTGGTGGCGCGGTCGACGACGGCGGCCCAGCGGTCACTGGTGGTGTACGGCGGGAGATGCGTCGCACCGAGCAGCCAGAGCAGGAATTTCGGTTGGTGCATGAGCCGGAAGTAATTGGTAGTGGCGCTCGGCGCATTGAACGGGTCGCTCGTACCCTGTATCGCGAGCAGCGGCGGCGACCCTGGCGGCGGCGTGAAGCCGGCGAGCGCTGCACCAGACAGGATCATCGCGGCATCGATCCGCCGGTCGACGTAGCGCTTGTCGTACGCCACCGACAGGGCGGCCACGGCGCCGTCGGACTGCCCTGCGACGGCGATCTTCGTCGGGTCGACCAGGCCGCGCACCGGGCTGGTCGACCCGACCAGGCGCGAAATGACGAATCTGATGTCACCAGGTTCGTTACCGAGGTCGCTCCGATCGGCACCTCCGGGCGCATTCGCATTCTCGACCGGAAAGACCGGCGCGGCAACGACGTATCCGTCCCGCGTCCAGGCGTCCAGCAAGCGCGCGTAAATCTGTGGTGTCAAGTCGAACCCGTGGGCGAAGACAATGAGGGGAAACGGGGCGCGGCCACGTGTCGGAAAGCGCACGTAGGTCACCAGCGTGCGAGGACCAGAGGTGCCGTTCCGGAACTGTGCGCGGCGCGAGTGGTCGACGAGCCGAAGCACGCGAAGGTGCACCGAGGCCGGAGGGCTCGATGCGACAGCCGCCCAGCCGCCCACCAAAACGGCTAACGAGAGGATCCCGACACGGCTCAGCCAGGAGCGTACGCGCGCCTGCGTCATAGGCTGTGAGGCGACGAGCGCGCCACCCCGCACGCGTTGTCATTTGAACGGCACATAGAAGGGGCCTGGTGTTCGTCGGTAGACGGCGAAGAAGTCTCTGTCATCCGGGACGAGGTATCGGGTTGACGGTTGCTGATAGTTGGGTAGCACCTTGGTCGGATCCAAGCCGCCGCGGTGCGTGTACGTGATCAGCGTCGGCCACTCCGGGTTGATATCGAGCTGCATCGCGCGCACCGCGCCGGCCCGCTGGAGGATCTTCGCGAGCGTAACGACCGTCTGATAGTCCGCAGCTGCGTAGATCAGGTTGCCGTGACGATCA
>PLDP01000078.1 GCA_003136795.1 Actinomycetota bacterium | reverse complement strand
GCGGCGCGGTACTTGGCGATCTCCTCGAAGAAGTCGATCTGCGCGTTGAAGAAGAACGACAGCCGAGCGCCGAAGTCGTCGGGCGAGAGCCCTGCTTCGACCGCAGCCGCGCAGTAGGCGATGCCGTTCGCGACCGTGAACGCGAGCTCCTGCACCGCGGTCGACCCGGCCTCGCGGATGTGGTAGCCGGAGATCGAGATCGTGTTCCAGGACGGGATCCGCTCCGCGCAGTACGCGAACAGGTCGGTAGTCAGCCGCATCGACGGCCGCGGCGGGAAGATGTAGTTGCCGCGCGCGATGTACTCCTTGAGGATGTCGTTCTGCACCGTGCCGCGCAGCGCGGTCCCCGGCACGCCCTGTGCCTCGGCGACGAGCTCGTAGAGCAGCAGCAGGAGCGACGCGGGCGCGTTGATCGTCATCGAGGTCGAGACCTCGCCGAGCGGGATGCCGGCGAGCAGGATCTCCATGTCGGCGATCGAGTCGATCGCGACGCCGGTGCGCCCGACCTCGCCGAGGGCAAGCGGGTCGTCGGAGTCGTAGCCGAGCTGCGTGGGCAGGTCGAACGCGATCGAGAGCCCCGTCTGGCCGCGCGCGAGCAGGTAGCGGTAGCGCTCGTTCGACTCCTCGGCCGACGCGAAGCCGGCGTACTGGCGAATCGTCCATGGGCGCCCGCGATACATGTCGCGGTACGGCCCACGGGTGTAGGGGTATTCGCCGGGCAGCTCGAGGTTGGTGGTCGCGTCGGCGGCCGTGTAGACCGGCTTGACCTCGATTCCCGATTCCGTCTCGCGCCCGTCGGTGGCTGCCACCCCGAAAGTATGCTCGCGGAAATGATCGTCCGCGTTCGCCTGTTTGCCGGCCTCCGTGAGCGCGCCGGCTGGGCGCAGCGGGAGATCGACGTCTCCAGCGTCGCCGAGGTGTGGCCCGCCCTCGAGCTGGGCGACGAGCCCAGCGGCTTGCTCTATGCCGTGAACAGGGAGTACGCGACGCGCGACCGCGAGCTCGCCGACGGCGACGAGGTCGCACTGATCCCGCCCGTCTCCGGCGGGGCGTTCCTGCTCAGCGACGCGCCGCTCTCGCTCGACCGTGTGGTCGACGAGGTTCGCTCTGACGAAGCGGGCGCGATCGCGACATTCACCGGCACGACGCGCGTCCATTCGCGCGAGCGGACGGTCACGCATCTCGACTACGAGGCGTATGAGGGAATGGCCGAACGGGTGATGGCGGAGATCGCCGACGGCCTGCAGGCTCGGTATGAGCTCTGTGCCGTCGCCATCCATCACCGAATCGGACGCGTAGGGATCGGAGAGACCTCCGTCGTGATCGCCGTTTCCGCCGCCCACCGCCAGGCTGCGCTGGCCGCGTGCAAGGACGCGATCGACGAGCTGAAGGAGCGCGTGCCGCTCTGGAAGAAAGAGGTCTACGAAGGCGGCGAAGAATGGATCGGGAGAGGTTCATGAATCCCGACTCCGACCCCGACTTCGACTACCGCGGCTACGACCCGATCGAGCCGCGCGGCACCGACTGGCGCGCCCGGATCAAGAAGCTCATCGCACCGGTGATCGCCGTTGCGCTCTTCGCCGGCAAATGGTTGTTCCTCGTCGCCAAGTTCTCGACGATCTTCATCGCGGTCGCCGCGTACGCGCTCATCTGGGGCTGGAAGTTCGCGATCGGCGTCGTCGTGCTGATCCTGATCCATGAGACCGGCCATTTCATCGAGGCGGAGCGCGAAGGCCTGCACCCGAAGCTGCCGGTGTTCATCCCGTTCCTCGGCGCCTACGTCCAATACACACGCGGCAACCCGTGGCAGACCGCACGCGTCGCGATCGCCGGCCCGATCCTCGGCGGAGCCGCGGCGTTCGGCTGCTACCTGATCGGCAAGTCGGACGGCTCGAACCTGATGTTCGCGCTCGCGTACTTCGGCTTCTTCCTCAACCTGTTCAACCTCGTGCCGTTCGGGATCTTCGACGGCGGCGCCGTGTGGCGCTCGGCGCGCTTCCTGCGCCTCGGCGGCGGGCAGGCCAAAGCATTGTTCGTCTACGCCCTCTACTTCGGCACGGCCCTGATGCTCGTGCTCGGCATGGTGGCGTCTCACGTCACCCAGCATCGATTGTGACCGACGACCGGCAGATCCTCGACCACCCCACGAACGACATCGAGGTGTCGATCGCGAAGATCACCGCCGAGCTACGGGCGGGTTTCGAGAAGGTGGCGGAGATCCCACGCCCGGCCGTCGCGCTGTTCGGGTCGGCGCGGGTCCCCGAGGGCAGCAAGCCGTACGAGGACGCGCGCACCGTCGGCCGGCGCTTNNTTCTACGCGCGCAAGGTCTGCTTCGTGCGCCCGTCGGAGGGGTTCGTCATCTTCCCCGGCGGCTTCGGGACGCTCGACGAGATGTACGAGTCGCTGACGCTGATCCAGACCGGCAAGATCCGCCACTTCCCAGTCGTCCTCTACGACTCGGACTACTGGGGCGAGATGGTCGACTGGATCCGCCGCGAGCTGCTCGCCGACGGGATGATCTCGCCGGACGACCTCGAGCTCCTGCACGTGACCGACGACCCGGACGAGGCGGTGCAGCGCGTGCTCGAGCGCTATGACCAGCGCTGCGCGGACGATCCGTCGGCACCGCAGTAATCTGGACGCCGTGGAGCTCAGGGACTTGCCTTCGGTGGACGAGCTGGCGCGCGAATCGGACGATCCGCTTGCAATCGACGCAGCCCGTGCCGTGATCGACCGAGCGCGCGAAGAGCTCCGCGCCGGCGCCGATCCGGGCGACCTCGCCGCGAGGCTTCGCGAGGAGCTCGCCTCCGCACGACGGCCCACGCTGCGACGCGTGCTGAACGCGACCGGCGTGATCGTGCACACGAACCTCGGCCGGGCGCCGCTGCCCGCGGCCGCGCTCGAGCGCGCGCTCGAGGCGGGCCGCTCGTATTCGAACCTCGAGTACGACCTCGCCGAAGGCGCACGCGGCTCGCGACAGGACCACGTGACGCGAATCCTGCGACGGCTGACCGGCGCAGAGTCCGCGATTGTCGTCAACAACAACGCCGGCGCGATGTTGCTCGCGCTCGCTGCACTCGCGGAGGGACGCGAGGTGCTCGTATCGCGCGGCGAGCTGATCGAGATCGGCGACGGGTTCCGCATCCCCGACGTGCTCGCCCGCTCCGGCGCGCACCTGGTCGAGGTGGGCACGACGAACCGGACGCGCGCGGCCGACTACGAACGCGCGGTGTGCGCCGAGACGGCCCTGTTGCTGCGCGTGCACCAGTCGAACTTCCGCGTCGTCGGCTTCACCGAGCAGCCGACGGTCGCCGAGCTCGCAGCGGTGGCGCAACGTCACAACGTGCCGCTGCTCGACGATCTCGGTTCGGGCGCACTGCTCGACCTCGCCGACGAGCCGACCGTTCGGGGAGCGCTCGCCGACGGCGCCGACCTCGTGTGCTTCAGCGGCGACAAGCTGCTCGGCGGCCCGCAGGCAGGCATCGTCGTCGGACGCGCCGAGCTGATCGAGAAGCTGCGCCGGCATCCTCTGCACCGTGCGCTGCGGATCGACAAGCTCGGCCTCGCTGCGCTCGAAGGGACGCTGCTCCTCTACCTGGAGCCGGAGCGCGCGCTGCGCGAGATCCCGGTGCTGCGAATGTTGCACGAGGACGCCTCGATCGTCCGTGCTCGCGCCGAACGGCTCGCGGCCGCGGTCGGAGGGGAAGTCGAGGAGACCGTCGGCCGGGTCGGCGGCGGCGCGCTGCCGCTGACGGAGCTGCCGTCGTTCGCATGCGCGGTCGACGAGGCGCTTGCCACGGCGCTGCGCACGCACGAGCCGCCGGTGATCGGCATCGTCCGCGACGGCCGCCTGCTGCTCGACTGCCGCACGCTCGCGGACGGCGACGTCGACGAGGTCGCCGCCGCGGTTCGCGCATGCCGCTGACGGTCGGCACCGCCGGCCACATCGACCACGGCAAGACGTGGCTCGTGCGCGCGCTCACCGGCAAGGACACGGATCGCCTGCCCGAGGAGCAGGCGCGCGGGATCTCGATCGACCTCGGCTACGCACCGCTCGAGCTGCCCGACGGTCGGCGCATGTCGCTCGTCGACGTGCCGGGCCACGAGCGCTTCGTGCGCACGATGATCGCGGGCGCGACCGGCATCGACCTCTTCCTGCTCGTGATCGACGCGCAGGAAGGCGCGCGGCCGCAGACGCTCGAGCATCTCGCCGTCCTGCGGCTGCTCGGCGTCGACCGGGGCGTGGTCGCCGTCACGAAGTCGGATGCCGTCGACGAGGAGACACTCGAGCTCGCGCTCGAAGAGGCGCGCGAGCTCGTTCCCGGCGCCGAGGTGGTCGCCGTCTCGGCGAAGACGGGAGCAGGGCTCGACGAGTTGCGCGCGGCGCTCGCGCGGGTGCCAGTGGAGACGCGCGATGCGTCTGCGGCGACGCGCCTCTACGTCGATCGCGTGTTCACCCTGCAGGGCGTCGGGACGATCGCCACGGGCACGCTCTGGTCGGGAACGATCGCCGCGGGCGACACGCTGCGGGTCGAGCCGCGCGGCAAGGCGGTGCGCGTGCGCTCGGTGCAGGTGCACGATTCGCCGGTCGAGACGGCCGAGGCGGGGCAGCGCGTCGCCGTCAATCTGCCGGCCGTCGAGCGCCGCGACCTCGCGCGCGGCGACGTGCTCGTCGAGCCGGGCCACTACCCCGTCTCGTACCGCCTCGACGTGCGGCTCGAGCCGCTCGCGGAGATCCCCGCGGCGGTGACGGTGCACGTCGGCACCAAGGCGGTGGCCGCGCGCGTCGTGCGCGACGGCGACTACGCGCAGCTGCGACTGCAGGAAGCGGTGGTCGCCGCGCGTGGCGACCACGTGGTGCTGCGCACGGACACCACGGTCGGCGGCGGCGTCGTGCTCGACCCGGCGCCGGCGCGCAAACTCGAGCGCGCGCGATTGGCCGCGCTCGACCAGGGAACGCCGGAGGAGATCGTGCGCGCGCTCGTCCACGAGCCCGTCACCATGGAGGCGCTGCAGGCGCGCGGACTGCTTCCCCCACAGGAGCTTGCGCGGGCGCTCACCTCTCTCCGTTCCGCGGGTGACCACTACTTCTCCCAGGAGTGGCTCGACGCGCAGCAGGCGCGTGCGCGCGACCGGCTCGCAGTGCGCGCGGCGTCCAGCCCGCTCGATCCAGGAGTTCCGCTCGCCGAGCTGCTCCCGAACGAGCCGTGGGCGCCGGAGGTGCTGAACCTGCTCGAGGTCGAGCGCCGGGGCGCCAAGGCCTATCTGCCGGGCGCAACCGCGGCGCTCGGCGAACAGGCCGACGCGGCGGCCGAGCTGGAAGCACAACTCGCGCAGGAAGAGATCGCCAAGGTCGACGACAAGGAGCTCGCGGCGTTCCTCGAAGGCGAGGGCCGCATTCGGCGAGTCGGAGACGGCTTCGCCGTGTCGGTCGCGCTCTACGACCGCGGCCGCGAGCTGCTGCCGACGCTCCAGGCGATCACGCTCGCGAGCTTCCGCGACGCGCTCGGCGTGGGCCGCCGCACGGCGCAGCTCCTGCTCGAACGCTACGACGCGGACGGGCTGACGCTGCGGCGCGGCGAAGTGCGCACGCTAAGGCGCCAGCGCTAAGGTCCAGCGCTTGGAGTGGCGGGGGCCGGTGCCCCAGCGGGTCTTCAAAACCCGTCAGGTCTGGCAACCCCAGGCTGGCTCGGTTCGACTCCGGGGCCGCTCCGCTCTAGCGGTCCGTCACGGCGCGGGACAAGCGCCGTGCAGGTCGTCCGACAGGCCGATCGATGAGACGAAGACGCCCCCTTGGCGCGCCGTGGAGGATGCGGCAAGGCTGCGGAGGTCGCCCGGGATCGTCGAGACGTCGGCAGTGGAGATCGTGACTTCGGCGAAGTGATGTGCGGGCACGCACACCTTGATCTGCTCGTGGATGCTGTTGCCCTGCACCGCAGCACCTCGCCACGTCTCAAGATTCGAAGCGAGTTGGACGCGCCTCTCAGAGACACCGTCCGGCGCACGCAGACCGATGTCGATCGAGCGGATAACGGCGCCGTGCTGCGCGGGAAGTGGATAGATCCGAATGTACGCCGTCGTCGCCGGCTTCGTCCAGCCGTCGTCGTACAGTCCTGTCGACACCCAGTCGAGGCGCCAGGCACCACCCGTGTCGACCAACAATGCAGGCGTGAGGCTCGCCACGGTACGCCCCGAGATGCGGAAGCGGGTCTCGCTGTCGGTCTGCACGACGTATCGAGTCGGTGACACGTCGGCGACCCCGGTGCGCGCGTCGAACCTCGGATAGAGCTTCGGGAACCAGAAGCCGGTGTACTCGTATACGTCGGGCTCCGGAAAGTGCACGTCGCGGACAACGGCGCGATTCCAGAACTCGACGTCGCGCCAGAAGCGCTGGCTGACGAACCAGTCGCTCGACACTGGATACGGCACGATCGACACCGAGGTGTTTGCTCCGACGCTGGTGTCGATCCAATCGAGCGTGCCGTGCACGTCAGTTGTGACGGGACGCCCAGACCAACCGGGGACGGCGAATAGCCGATCGAACATGAACCAGGTGAGAAGCGGCAGGGCGCAGGCGACGTAGACGATTGCTACGCGGCGGAGCGCCAGGCGAGGCAGTGCGACCACGGCCGTGGCAAAAACAACCGTGACGGCCGCGAGCAGGGCTCGCGTGGCGCCCAGGCTGCCCGTCAGGTCGACGAGCGGGCGATAGATGCTCGACGCGGGCGTGTCCGGGTTGATCGTGTCGAACTGCTGCCAGGTGAACGCGGGGATCGCGCCGGTGACGAAACCAGCGACGAGCACGACGGTGGGCGGGATGATCGACCACCGCAGCCTGTCGGCCTCCAGCGCCGCGCAGAGCGTCCCGATCAGGAGCACGGGGACGAGATAGATGAGGAACCGGTCGTGAACGAACGAGATGTTGTAGACGACGTCGAAGTTGGTCACCTGCGCCGGCACGATGAGCAGCAGTGCGGCGCCGAAGCAGGCGAAGGCGTGCCGTTCGGAAGAGGCCGGGGGCCGGAACACACGCGCGAAGATCCAGGCGCCTCCGAGCAGGCACGGGAGAATGCCGAGCGCCAGCGAGAACGTCGCAAGATGCTCGAACAGCGAGCCCACGTACGCGGTGGAGAACAGGTTCGTGTGGCCTGTGTAGTGAGCGTAGATGCCGTAGACCTGCGAGAAGTTCCCCGTCGCCTTGAGCACCGCAGCGGCGAGTGCGGCAAGCGCCAGAGCCGCGACAAGCACCGCGTGGCTCTTCACGACGGCGCGCCACGGGCGGCGGCGCCGTTCGAACACGACGATTGCGAGCGGCAGCACGAAGAGCAGCGTGAGCAGAGCCGTCCGTCCGAGGAACGCGAACGCGATCCCGAGCAGCGCCAGCAGGTCGCTCATGCGTGACGGCGTCGCAATCGAGCGATGGATGAGATACGCGGCCCACACGAACGCCGGGTACGCCGCGACCTCCGTCATCAGCATCGTCGAGTAGACGATCCACGGCATGGCGACCGTCAGGACGGCCACGAGGTAAGCGGGCCACCGTTGCCCGAGCACCCTGCGGGCGAGCAGAAACGCAGGAACGCACGCGGAGGACATCACCCAGGCGTTCAGGAGATGCGCCGCGTGCACGTCGGCGGGTGCGTCCGCGTGGCGGAAGGCCGGGGCGATCAGCAGCGGGTAGAGCTGCGCCCAGCTCTCCACCAGCACGCCGTGGATCCGTGGCACGAGCGAATGCGTCCGCGCGATCGACGCAGCGAGCCGCTCGTACCGCAACTCGTCGGTCATGTCGAACCAGTCTTTGACGCTGCCGGTCAGCTGCGAGAGTACGACGGCGAGCGCCACCCAGATGCCGACCAACGGCAGCACGGCCCGCCCCCGCAAGAACCCCTGCACTGCGCAACCCTAACCGCGCGGCCCCTCGGCCAGCGATCGCTGCGCTTTTGCGACGCTTACGGCTCGAGCGCGGGCGCTTCGTGCTCCTGCAGCTGTTCCGCCCACTTGCGGTGATGCTGCAGCGCCCAGTCCTCGTCGACCCAGCCGCGTGTGATGCCGTTCAGCGCATGCCGCGTCTTCGGATAGATGACGGCCAGGAAAAGGTGCCCGATGAAGAGGACGAACGAGACGTACATCAGCCAGTCGTGCACGAGGAGCGCGTTCGGCGAACGGAAGCGCGTGTCGCGCTCGCCGTACCAGAGGAAGAAGCCGGTGACGACGAAGAGCAGGGCGAACGCGGCGGTGATCACCGCGTTCAGCTTCTGCCCTGCGTTCAGGCGGCCCTGCGGGGCCGGCCGGCGCTGCAGCCACGCGCGGTCGTCGGCGTCGAAGCGGTCGATCTCCCGCGCGGTGCGAACGAGCGAGCGCCGGTCTCCGACGAGCGCGATCACGACGAGCGCGACCGCCCAGGCAACGGCCGTGTAGATGTGGATCCCCTTCACGAGCGGACGGCGGCTGACCACCTCGGCGAGGCTCGGCAGGTAGAGGCAGAGTCCGGAGCCGAGCAGGATCAGGAACGCGGTCGCGTGCACCCAGTGCACGGCGCGCTCGGTGCGCGTGAACCGCGCGAGTCGGCGACGCTCAGGTGCCATAGCCGTTCGACCTCCCGACCCACGCGTTCTGGTCGTAGCCGAGCCCTTCCCAGTAGCCCGTCGGCTGGTGGTCGACGAGCTCCATCCGCGTCAGCCACTTGACGCCCTTGTAGCCGTACATCTCCGGGATCACCACGCGCGCGGGCGCGCCGTGCGGGCGCGACAACGGCTGCCCGTCCATGTCGTAGGCGAGCAGCACGTTCGGCAGGAGCGCCTGGTCGAGGCTGAGCGAGTCGTTATACGGCTGCTCCAGCGAGACGAAGCGGATCGCCTTCGCCGACGGCAAAGGCTCGGCGAGCGCGAGCAGATCGTGGAAGCGCACGCCGCCCCAGCGCACGTTCGCCACCGACCAGCCCGTGACGCAGTGGAAGTTGCTCACCTGTTCGGCGCGCGGCAGCGCAAGCAGCTGCGCGTAGGTCAGCTGCTGCGGCTTGCGCACGAGACCGGTGATCTCGAGCCTGAAGCTGTTCGCGTCGAAGAGCGGCATCGACCCGGAGATCGTGTAGATGCGCCAGCCGCCGACGGGCAGCAGGTTCCCGAGGAGCTGCGAGAAGGCGGACGTCACCGGCGAGAGCGCACGACCTACGGGGCCGGCCCAGAGCAGGGACGAAAGGCCGCCCGCCATCAGGCCGAGGAACGCGCGCCGCCCGTACGGGCGTGCTTCGTCGCCGCTCATCTTGACTGAGACGCCGAACGGGCCCGATCGTTACGGACGAACCGCTCGAGCTCGGCCGCGACCAGCTCGAGCCAGCGCCGGGCGCGGGGCAGCGGGAGCGGTGTGCCCCACGGCGTGCGCAGCGCCACGCCGTGCACCGCGCCGCGGATCACGGTCAGCTCGGCGTCCACGCCCAGCGCCTGTGCGCGCTCGAAGCCGCGCCGCGCGAGCTCGGGGCTCACGCCTGGGACGCCGGGGAACGCCCGGTCGAGCGAGCCGTGCAGCACACGCAGCCGCTTCCCGCGCAGCGGCTCGACCGACAGCCGGTCGGGAATCCACGGCGCGAGCCCGAGCACGCCCGCGACCGACGGCTCGCCCGCGCAGGCGATCGACACCCCACCACCCATCGAGAAGCCAAGCAGGAGGGTTCGGGGCGCAGCGACCTCCGCGATCGCGGCGCGCGCGTCGGCGATGCACTCGTCGAGGTGCCGCCACGACTTGACCCGGTAGCGCACCTCTGCGAATCGGACCCCAGGGAAGCGCGGCGCGAGCCGCCCGACGAGCCATTCGATCGTGGCGCTCCACGTGCCGGGCACCGCTCCAGCCTGACCGCCGTTCACGCAGACGACTGCCGGCGCGCCAGCGCCGGTGACGCGCAGCTCCGCGCCGGTCGGGAGGATCACACGACCTGCGGCGTGTGCCGTTCGACGAGCTCCGCCAGGGGCAGCCCCTCGGGCAGCGTCCCGAACGCGCCGTAGCCCTCGCGCGCACGGAACGCCTCCGCGACGGCTGGGTCGCCGTGCCGGTCGAGCAGGGTCGCCTGCAACGCGACGGCCATCGTCTCGACGAGGCGCCGCGCGCCTTGCTCGTCGGCGCCTGCGAGCGCTCGTTCGACACCGGCGCGGTCGCGTTCCTCGAGTTCGGCAACGAACGCCTCGGCTGCGGCCGGCTCGCGACGCAGCGCGCGCAGCACGTCCAGGCACTGCACGTTCGAGCTGCCTTCCCAGACTGCGTTCACCGGGCTCTCGCGATAGAGGCGCGGGAGGCCGCTCTCCTCGACGTAGCCGTTGCCGCCGAGGCACTCGAGCGCCTCACCGACGACGGCGGGCGTGCGCTTGCAGATCCAGTACTTGAGCACCGCGGTCGCCACGCGCCGAAACTCGTCGCCCTCGTCGAAGGCGCGCGCGAGGCGCAGCGCACTCACCGTCGCAGCCTCCGACTCGACGCACAGGTCCGCGAGCACGTTCTGCATCAACGGCTGATCGGCGAGCAGCTTGCCGAACGCAGCGCGGTGCGCGCAGTGGTGGGTTGCCTGCGCGACCGCCTCGCGCTGAAGCGCCGTCGAGCCGAGCACGCAGTCGAGCCGCGTGTGCACGACCATCTCGATGATCGTCCTGACCCCACGGCCCTCTTCGCCAACGAGCCGCCCCCAGGCACCCTCGAGGCGAATCTCGCCGGAGGCGTTCGAGCGGTTGCCGAGCTTGTCCTTGAGCCGCTCGATCACGAAGCCCTCGCCGCGCGGGACGAAGTAGCACGAGAGACCGGCCGGTGCCTGCGCGAGCATCAGGAACGCGTCGCTCATCGGTGCCGAGCAGAACCACTTCTCACCGTGCAGAGTCGCCTCGCCGTCGCCGGCCGGCCGCGCCTCCAGCTCGTTCGCGCGCACGTCGGAGCCACCCTGCCGCTCCGTCATCGCCATGCCGACGAGCATCCCGTCGTCGATCGTGTCGAGGATCGAGTGCGCGGCGTGGGTCATCGAGAGCGGGCAGCCGACGCCCTGCTCGACCTGAGCGAGCGCGATGAACTTCGCCGCGCGCGCGACGTAGGCGCCGGGCACATGCAGCCGCTCGCGGATCCCGAGCGCGAGCAGCCAATCCCAGGCCGGATGGAACTCGATCTCGTCGATGCGGTTGCCGTAGCGGTCGTGCGTGCGCAGGACCGGTGGATGCTCGTTCGCAAGCCGTCCCCACTCGCGCGGCTCGCCGGCGAGCTCGGCGCCGAACGCCAGGAGCTCGTCCTCGACCGAGGCGGCGCCCTCGCGGCGCACGCCTTCGACGAGCAGCCTCAGGTCGAGCTCGCGGAGCGGCGGTGGTTGATTCGAGAGCCGAACTGCGATGACCCGATGCTACGTCGCGCCGCTCTCGGGCGCGCACTTTTGGTCGTCCAGCATCGTCGCGTCCCAGAGCCGCTGCGCACTCGCCTGAGCCGACACCTGGTCGGCGGCCCCACGCCACGCGTCGACGCCCGGGACCGTCACCTGAATCACCGGCGTGACGCCGGGGCCCGAGATCGTGAAACGGTACTCGTCACCCGGCGCCGGCAGCGTCAGCGCCTGCGAGGGATAGCCGGGAAACGGCTTCTGCGGCACGAACGAGTGGCAGAACGTCCCGCCCGGATTGTGGGTGAGGATCCCCGACTCGCGCCACCAGCCGTCGCCGTAGACCGAGTTGTGCGTGTCGATGTAGACGTTGCGCTCGTAGCGGCCGAGCGGGTTCCCTTGGGCGGTGGACGTGAAGCCGTGCACCGGCTTGCCCTGGTAGAGGAACTGCCCGAAGACGCCGATCGCGGAGTGGCCGTAGGTCCAGTGGACGCCGACCGTCAGGTGCGGCAGGGCACCCGTCCAGTGCGAGAGGTACATCTCGAAGGCCGTCT
>PLDP01000126.1 GCA_003136795.1 Actinomycetota bacterium | reverse complement strand
AACGGTTCGGGCGCGACATCGGCGGGGACATCCCGGTCGCGACCGACTGGACGCGCGGCCTGCGCCCGTTGCTCGAGGCGTGCGGCAGCGACCCGAACTTCACGGTCGTTCTCTTCACGCTCGACGAGAGCACTTACAGCCGCGAGCTCGCGCCACTCGCAGGCCACTATCCCGCAGTCCTGCTCGGCTGCCCCTGGTGGTTCCACGACAGTCCGGCGGGCATCGACCGCTTCCTCGACCGCGTCACCGAGACGGCGGGGCTCTATAACCTCGCCGGCTTCGTCGACGACGCGCGTGCCCTGACGGCGCTGCCTGCGCGACACGATCTCTGGCGCCGCCGCACGTGCGGCTGGCTTGCGCGGAAGGTCGAGGCCGGCTTCCTGGACGAGGAGGAGGCCCATCGCCTCGCGTGGGAGCTCGCCTACGGCCTCGTCCGCCGCGCCTACCGGCTGGCCTAGACGCCGCCGAACGCGTCGAAGCCGCCGTCGACCGGGACGACGACGCCGGTGACGAACGACGCGGCAGCGCTGCACAGCCAGATCACGGTGCCGGCGAGCTCGTGCGGCTCGCCGAAGCGGCCCGCCGGGGTCGCCGCGACGATCCGCTCGCCGCGCGCGGTCAACGCTCCGGACTCGTCGAGCAAGAGCGCGCGGTTCTGCTCGCCGACGAAGAAGCCGGGCGCGATGGCGTTCACGCGCACGCCGTGCGGCGCCAGCTCGACCGCGAGCCACCGNNAGCGACGAGATGTTGACGATCGACCCGCTCGTCATCGCGGCGCCGAAGACCTGGCACGGGAGCACCGTGCCGTTGAAGTTGAGCCTGACGACCTCGTCGAGCGCGGCGGCCGGGAGCTCGAAGAACGACCGCTCACCGACCGTCGCGGCGGGGACGTTGCCGCCAGCGGCGTTGACGAGGACGTCGATCTTGCCCCAGCGGTCGAGCACCGTCGCGCGAGCGCGCTCGAGCTGGGCGGTGTCGAGCACGTCGGCCTCGAGGGCGACGGCGGACTCGCCAAGGCTCCGCGCGAGCTCTTCGAGGGGCTCACGCCGCCGTGCGAGGAGGCCGACCCGTGCGCCCGCCGCGGCGAGGCCTTGCGCGATTGCGCCACCGAGAACGCCTGACGCACCGGTCACCACGGCGACCTGGTCCTCGAGACCAAAGAGCTCCGAGACGGTGGCAACCATGTCGGTGAGTCTTCCAGGCTTGATACAAGCACGAGCGTGCAGCTGAGCGTGATCACGGACGAGATCGACGCACGCCTCGAGCCGGCGCTCGATGTCTGCGAGGAGCTGGGGATCCGCGCCGTCGAGCTGCGCACCGTCGACGGGGTGTCGATCGTCGACCAGACGCCCGAGCTCCTCCGTGCGATGCGGCAGGAGCTCGACCGGCGTGGCTTCCGGGTCTGCGCGATCGCCTCGCCGTTCCTGAAGTGCGACCGGGGCGACGATCCGCCCGCGCAGGAGCGAGTGCTCGAGCGCGCACTCGAGGCGGCCGCGGTCCTGTCCGCGCCGGTCGTGCGGGCTTTCGCCTACTGGCGCGAAGCCGACCCGAGCGCGGCGCTCCCGGACATCGGCAGCGCGCTCGGCCGTGCCGCGGCGCGCACGAGCGAGGCCGGGTTGACGCTCGCGCTCGAGAACGAGCACGATTGCAACGTCGCCACCAGTGCCGAGGCGCGGGCCGCGCTCGACGCCGCGGGCTCGCCCCACTTGCGCCTGATCTGGGATCCCGGCAACGCCGCGATGCTCGACCCGGCCTCGTTCGCCGGGCTCGGCGGCCTCGAGACGATCTACGACCGGGTCGCCCACGTGCACGTGAAAGACGTGACTGCGTCGGGCAGCTGGACCCGGGTCGGCGAGGGGATCGTCGACTTCGCCGCGCTGCTGCGTTACCTCGCCGGCGCGGGCTACGACGGTTACCTCTCGTTCGAGACTCACTACCAGCGCGACGGGAGCGGCGAGCTCTCGACGCGCGACTGCGTCGCGGCGCTGCGGTCGATCGCCGCACAGGCGGACGTGGAGCTCGCCCCATGAGGCTGCGTTACGGCGTGATCGGCGCCGGCGTGGTCGCACCTCTCCATCTGCAGGCGATCGCCGCGCTCGACGACGTCGAGCTGGTCGGGATCACCGCGCTCGACCAAGAGCGCGCCAACGCGCTGGCGCAGGAGGCCGGCTGCCCGTTCTTCGCCGAACAGCGCGAGCTGCTCGCGCTTGAGCCGGACGTCGTCGTCGTCTGCACACCGCATCCTTCCCATCCGGCTCTCGCGATCGAGGCGCTCGAAGCGGGCGCGCACGTCCTCGTCGAGAAGCCGCTCGCCGTCCAGGTGCGCGAGGCCGACGCGATGATCGACGCCGCAGACCGGGCCGGCCGGCTGCTCGGAGTCTGCTTCCAGCAACGCTTCCGGCCGGTGATCGCCGCTGCGCGCGAACTGATCGCGAGCGGCCGGCTCGGTGAGCTCGTGCGCGTCTCGATCGTCGACCCGCTCTACCGCCCGAACAGCTACTACGGGACGGCCGGCTGGCGCGGGACGTGGGAGGGCGAGGGCGGCGGCGTGCTGATGAACCAGGCGCCCCACACGCTCGACCTCCTCTGTCACCTCGCGGGGCCGCCCTCGACGGTGTGGGGCATGTCGCGGCGGCGGTCGCAGCCGATGGAGGCGGAGGACACGGCGACAGCGCTGCTCGAGTATCCGGGCGGCGCGGTCGGCACGCTGGCCGTCTCGACCACGGAGCCGGGAGTGCAGCGCATCGAGCTCGTCGGCGACCGCGGCCGCATCGAGATCGTCGGCGAGACGCTCGCCTTCGAGCGGTTCGAGCCCCCGCTGTCGGAGCACCTGCGGACCGCGACGGAGATGTTCGAGCAGCCGGCGATCGTCAGCGAGAGCGTCGTGCTCCCGCCGGGCCGCGGCGATCATCTCGACGTGCACCAGGACTTCGCGGCCGCGATCCGCACGGGAGTTGTCCCGCGCGTGCCGGCGCGGGACGCACTCTGGTCGCTCGAGCTCGCGAACGCGATCGTGCTCTCGACGCACACCGGGCACGCCGTGCCGCTGCCGGTCGACCGGGACGCCTATGCGGCGTTGCTCGCCGACCTGCGCTCCGGAAAGGCCAAGACGCCCTGACGAAGCTCGCCTTCTCGAACCTCGCTGCGCCTGCGTGGAAGCTCGATCGAACACTCGACGCGGTTCGCGAGTACGGCTACGACGGGCTCGAGCTGCGGCTGCTCGACGGTGAGCCGATCGATCCCGTGTCCATCGACACCGCGACGCGTCGCGCAGTCGGGACGATGCTCGCGCGCGCTGCGGTGCCGCTCGTCTGCCTCGACACGTCGATCGAGCTCGCGCAGCCGTTCGAGCGCGAGCTTCCCGCTGCGCTCGAGCTGGCGTCCGAGTGGGGTGCGCCCGCGGTGCGGGTGTTCGGCGGCGCCAGGGGAGCGCTGGACGACATCGCGCGACGGCTCGAGCCCGCGCTCGGCCGAGCCGACGAGCTCGGCGTGACGGTCGCGCTCGAGACTCACGACAGCTTTGCGAGCGCGGCGCTGGTCGCCGAGCTCTTGCAGCGCGTTCCCAGCTCATCGTTCGCCGCGCTCTGGGACCTGCACCACCCATATCGAGTCGGCGAGTCGCCGCAGGACGTCCTCCGCGCGCTCGAGGCGCGCATTTACCTCGTGCACGTGAAGGATGCGCGCCGCCGCGACGACGGCTGGGAGCTCGTCCCGCTCGGCGAGGGCGAGGTGCCGGTGCGTGAGAGCCTCGCCGCCCTCCGCGCGGCCGGTTACGACGGCTGGCTGACGGTCGAGTGGGAAAAGCGCTGGCATCCCGAGCTGGCGGAGCCCGAGGTCGCGCTGCCGCGCGACGGCGACACGTTGCGGGACTGGCTCCGCTAGCTGAAGAGCGGGACGAGGTTCCGCCGCGCGGCGAGCTCGTCCATCGTCTCGTCCGACGGTCGCGACTCGTAGCGGCTCGCGGCGTCGAGCACCTTCGGCAGGAGCGACACGTCGCCGACGGTGTTCAGAAACACGCCCGGCCGGCTGAGCACCCAGTGCACCGCGAGATCGATGTCGGCCTGCTCGCGCAGCGGCTCGTACCACGTCGGGCTGGTCTGCTCGCGCCCGTCCCAGGGGGCGAGCGTGATCGCTTTGATCGTCTGCATGGCGATGCCCCGGTCGACGCACACGGCGGCGAGCGCCTCGAAGTCGGAGGCGTAGCGCTCGTCGCGCATCTGGACGTAGCTGTAGGGGAGGAGCACCGAGTCGAAGGCGAAGCGCTCGAGGCTGCGGCGGTGCATCTTCGCCACCGTCAGGCCGTGCCCGGTGACGCCGATGAAGCGAACGAGACCCTCGTCGCGCGCCTCGACTGCCGCTTCGAGCGCGCCGCCCGCGCCGAGCGCGGTTTCCCACTCGCCTTCGTCGACGAGGTTGTGGAGCTGGAGCAGGTCGACGCGATCGACGCCGAGGCGGTCGAGGGAGCGGCGAATCTCTTCGCGCGCGCCGGCGCGGTCGCGCTGCCCGGTCTTCGTCGCGAGAAAGAAACGGTCCCGGTGCTGTGCCAGCCAGGGCGCCAGCCTCAGCTCCGCGTCGCCATACGACGCGGCGGTGTCGATGT
>PLDP01000024.1 GCA_003136795.1 Actinomycetota bacterium | reverse complement strand
GGCGCGGTGCCGGCTGGCTCTACGAGGTCGAGGACTACGCCGTCAGCACGATCGCGCGGGCCCGCCGCATCCTCTGGGCCGCCCTCCGCGCCCAGCCCTTGCCGCACCCGCGTGCCGGGGACGACGACGCGGCGCCGCGGCGCCGCTTCGGGATCGCCTTCGAGTCACGACCTCCTCCTCTGCCCGCCTGACCCGCGGACACGGCCCAGGGGCCGCGGGCGCCCGACGTCCCTTAGGACCCGGAGGAGGACATGGAAACACCGTTTGTTCATCGCCTGCCGGCGGCGGTTGCTCGCACGGCACGCGTTCGGATCGTCTCGGCGATCGGCCCCACCGTGATGGCGGCCGGGGTCATCTGGGCGATCCTGCAGCCCTATCGCGTCACCCTGCTCCACCCGCGCGGCCAGGGGGCCTGGTGGCTCCTGATCGAGCCACCGCTCCTCGTGATCGCCGTCGGCATCGTCTTCGCGGTGCTCGTCGCGCGGCCGCTTGTCAGCGACCTGGAGGAGCACGATGCTGCCGCACGCTGAGATGGTGCACTGGGCCTTCGCGGCGGGGATCCTCCTTGTCGGGTTGTGCCTGCTCTGCGAGGCGATCGTCGGCGAAGAGGTCTGGCAGCTGCGCCCGTGGCGCAAGTACCTCTGGCCGGGCCTCGCGTTCGGGCTCGGCGTGCTGCTCTGGCCGGTGATGGCGTTCTTCACCAACTCGTCGATCCACATGTACGCGCACGGCTCGTGGGCCGAGGTGCTGATGCTCGCGGGCGGCGCCGAGCTCGGGCTCGTGCGCGGCCGGCTTCGTTCGCCGCTCTGGCGTTTGACGTGGCCGGTCGCGTTCGTCGTCACCGGGACCGCGTTCATCGTGCACGAGCAGAACCCGTGGCTCTTCGCGCGCTCGGCGTTTCTCCATCACCTGCTCGGCTGGACGTTCGTGATCGCGGCGATCTTCCCGCTCCTGCTCGTCTGGCGTCCGCGCTCCGCGGTGCTCCAGGCCTGCTTCGCGCTGACGATCGTGACCGTGTCGGTGATGCTCTTCGCCGACCGCGACGTGGCGCCCATCTTCGGCCACCTGTCGCCGCTGGCCGGGTCGCCGCACCGATGAGACGCGCGCTGCTGATCGCGCTCGCGGCGCTCGCGTTCCCCGCGGGCGCGTCCGCGCACGCGACGCTCCAGTCGACGACGCCGAGGTTCGGCACCCAGGTGCAACGGTCGCCGACGCAGATCCGCCTGCACTTCGACCAGCAGGTGAAGGTCCTGCCGGGCGGGATCAAGGTGCTGAACGGCGTCGGCCGGAACTTCGCGTACGACGCGCACGCCGAGGGAACCGACGCGGTCGCCTCGGTGAGACCGCTCAAGCTCGGCGCCTACACGGTGCGCTGGCAGGCCATCTCGGCCGACTCGCACGTCGTCTCCGGCGTCTGGACGTTCGGCCTTCGCGTGCCAGCGCCGTCGGTCAACAACGCCTACGGTGCCGGCGGCCCGACGCGCATCGAGCACCTCGTGCGCTGGTTGTGGTTCCTCGGGATCGCGTTGACGATCGGCGCGCTTGGCCTGCGCCTGATCGTCCTGCGCGGGCTCGAGGTGCCGCGCGAGCTCGACCGGAAGATCGCCGTCGCGGCCGGGCTGGGCGCGGTCGTCGCGCTGCAGTCGGGGATCGCGGCGTTCTCGCTGCGGGCCGAAGACGCGCTTCAGCTGCCGTTCGGCAAGTTCCTCTACGGCGACCTGTCGCCGATGACGGCGACGCGCTTCGGGACCGCGTTCGTGACGATGACGCTCGGCTTCGCGCTCGTGCTCGCGCTCGTCTACCTCGCGTGGCTGCTCGACAGCGTCACGTTCCTTGTGCCGGCGTTCGGCCTTGCGGTGCTCTTCGCAGGCGGACTGTCGCTGTCGGGGCACGACGCTGTCGACCCGGGCTCGTCGTGGAAGACCGAGCTCGCCGACTGGGTGCACATCTCCGCGGCGTCGCTGTGGATCGGCGCGCTCGGCACGATGGCCGGCTTGCTCTGGTTCGGTGCGCCGCAGCTGCGCCGGGAGGCGTTCCTGCGCTTCTCGCGGATGGCGACCGTCCTGATCGTGCTCGTTCTCGCTGCGGGCATCTACCTCAGCATCGTGCGGCTGCCGCATCTGCACGACCTCTGGACCGTGGGCTACGGGCAGGTGCTGCTCGTGAAGATCGGCCTCGTGTGCGTCGCGCTCGCCTGGGGCGCGTTCCACCACTTCGCCGTGCGGCCCGCGCTCGTTCGCGCCGACTCCGGCTTCCTGTCTCGGATCGGGCGCAGCCTCATCGGCGAGAGCCTGGTCGGGATCGCGGTGCTGCTCGTCGCGGCGGTTCTCGTCGACTCGCGGCCGCCGCCGAGGCCGGTCGCACCAGGAGGCTCAGCAGCGACGCTCGCCCCGTGAAGCGCCTCGAGGTCGTGGATACTCGCTGCGTGGAGCTGACCGGCTACCGGGATCGCTTCCCGATCCTCGCGTCGACGACATACCTGATCAACCACTCCCTCGGTGCGATGCCGGCCGAGGCCGAGCGCTGGCTGCAACAGTTCGCGCGCGAGTGGGCGACGCGCGGCGCGCGGGCGTGGGGCGAGGGCTGGTGGAGCTCCGTCTTCACGACCGGTGACCTGATCGGCGGGATCATCGGCGCGCCGCCCGGTTCGACGGTCATGCACCAGAACGTGACAGTCGCCGAGGCGATCGTTCTCTCGTGCTTCGACCTGAAGCAGCCGCGGAACCGGATCGTCTTCGAAGAGGAGCTGTTCCCGTCCGTGCGTTACGTGCAGCAGGCGTGGGCGCGCTTCGGCGCGGAGGTCGTCGTGTGCGAGGACGCCGAGGCAGTGATCGACGCGATCGACGAGCGCACGCTGCTCGTCCCCGTGTCGCACGTGCTCTACAAGTCGGCGGAGATCCAGCCGATCGAGCGCATCGTCGAGCGCGCGCACGCCTTCGGCGCGTACGTGTGCCTCGACGCGTACCAGTCGGCCGGCACGGTGCCGCTCGACGTGACGGCGCTCGGGATCGAGTTCTGCGTCGGCGGCTCGGTGAAGTGGCTGTGTGGCGGCCCGGGCGCCGGCTGGCTCTACGTGCGCCCCGATCTCGCCGAGGAGCTCGAGCCGGCCTTCGCCGGCTGGCAGGGGCACGCGCGCCCGTTCGCGTTCGAGACGGAGATGGAGCCGGCGCCCGGCGCGGCGCGGTTCCTCACCGGCACGCCGAACGTGGCCGCGAACTACGCGGCGAGCGCGGGCTACGAGATCATCGCCGAGATCGGCGTCGACCGGATTCGNNGGCTCGGTCGTCTTCCGTGTGCCCGACTTCCAGGCCGTGCACGCGGAGCTCGCCGCGCGCGAGATCATCTGCGACACGCGCCCCGACGCGGGCATCCGCTTCGGGCCGCACTTCTTCACGACCGACGACGAGCTCCGCTTCGCGGTCGATCAGGTGAGCGAGATCCTCGCCTCGGGCGCGCACCGCGCCCGCGCGGGCGCGACGGCCGGCTACTAGAGGAACGCGCGCAGTCGGTCGGCCGTCGACGGCGCGGTCGGCTCGTCTTCGTGGCGGACGTAGACGTAGGTCGGGTCGCGAATCGTCGCGGCGATCGCGCGCAGGTCGTCGTCGGAGTACGGCGGCTCGCGCAGCCGCAGGTAGCGGAACGGCTCGGCGCCGGGGTCATTCACGCGCAGCACGCTGTCGACGCTCGTCCACGACTCGTCACGGAAGTCCCAGGCGAGGCGGACGTCCGCCGGCACCGACCCCTGGACGAAGGAGAGCGTGCCGTTGTCGCGCGGCCCCTCGTAGACGACCCGCACCGGTCCGAGCCGGTCGCCGAGCGCGAGCACGCGCTCGAGGAAGGTCGTCACCCGGTCGAGCCGGACGAGCGAGAACTTGACCGCGAACTCGAAGCCGTCCGGCACGGTGTCCGCCCAGCGGCGGAACTGGTCGGCGCTCGGTAGGCGATAGCCGGTCGAGTTGAGCTCCACCGTGTCGAACCGCTCGGCGTAGAACCGAAGGAACTCGGCCGGCTGCAGCTCGGCCGGGTAGAACCCCGGCCGCCACGACGGATACGACCAGCCGGAGGTGCCGATCTTGATCACGGAAACACGCTATCGCCCGACGTTCAGCTGCTCAGTTTTCGCGCGGCGCCTGTGCCGCCTTGCGTCGGTGCCAGGCACCGACCGGACATCCCGCCCGAGTTCGGCCAGCGTGCACGCTCGCCGGTCGCAGCGCAAGAGGTGTGGACAACTTGTTGCGCTTTTGTCGGTGCCTGGCACCGACCGCGGGTTGCCCTGCCGCGGCGCGTGCGGGGATACGGTACGTCCGGGGACCGAGCTAGGGTCCGCCGTCCATGACCGTGACTGAGGTGATCCCAGACAACACCATCCGGGTCCTCGACCACGGGTTCGTGCGTCTCGACGACGCGATGGCCGACGACCTCTCGGTGGTGAACGGCGCCCGCGTCTCGTTTGCCCGCCGGAAGCTCGTGATGGAGGAATCCGACGAAGGGCTGATCCGCTTCCTGATGCGCGACCGGCACGGCTCCCCGTTCGAGCACAACGCCTTCCGCTTCCACATCCGCTGCCCGATCTTCGTGGCGCGTGAATGGTTTCGCCACCGGATCGGCTCGTTCAACGAGTTCAGCATGCGCTATGCGAAGGCGACCGACGACTTCTACGTGCCGGAGCCCGAGGACGTCCGCACCCAGGTCGGGAAGCCCGGGTCCTACAGCTTCGAGCAGGTCTCGCCCGAGCTCGCCGAGGAGACCCGCGAGGAGCTCGAGACGGTCTACCGCGAGGCCTACGCCGCCTACACCCGGCTCGTCGAGAAGGGCGTCGCCCGCGAGCTCGCCCGCTCGGTGATCCCCGTCGGGGCCTACACCCAGTTCTACTGGACGGTCAACGCCCGGGCCCTGATGAACTTCGTCTCGCTCCGGAACGCCGAGTTCGCGCAGCTCGAGATCCGGCGCTACGCGGAGGCGGTGGAGGTCTTCTTCGCTCAGAAGATGCCCGTGACCCATGCGGCATTTGTTGCAAACGACCGGACCGCGCCTTAATATGTCCTTGGCCGCAGTCCTAACATCTTTGTAACAGTCTGTTACTAAGTTCTGGATTGCCCAAGTAGTTGAGAGGGAATGCTTTTCCCGTTCCCCACGTTGAAAGGTTTGACGGATGACGCGCAAACCGCGCGCCCGTCTTCCTCGAAGACATGAAGGAGTTCGTTGACTGAAATCAGCATGACCGCGGCTGTCGCCGAAGCGCTCGAAGCGCTGCTCCAGCTCCGTACCGAGCACGGGTCGATCACCCCTGCCGACGTTGCGGACGCCGTCCTCACCCACGACCTCGACGAGGCCGAGGCGGAGGCGCTCGCCCAGGAGCTCGCCGTCCACGACGTCGCTCCCGACGCGGAGGACGAGGACGAGCTCGAGCTCGACCTGTCGATCGGCACCAGCCTCTACACAACCGATTCGTTCCAGATGTTCCTCAACGAAGCCGGCCGCTATCCGCTGCTCACCGCCGCGGAAGAGGTCGAGCTGGCGAAGCGCATCGAGAAGGGCGACATGGCCGCGAAGGAGCGGATGATCAACTGCAACCTGCGCCTCGTCGTCTCGATCGCGAAGCGCTACCAGACGCAGGGGATCACCCTCGGCGACCTCGTCCAGGAGGGCGTCCTCGGCCTGATCCGCGCCGCGGAGAAGTTCGACTGGCGCAAGGGCTTCAAGTTCTCGACCTACGCNNCGATCCGCATCCCGGTGCACGTGGTGGAGCGCGAGCAGAAGGTTGCCCGCGCGCGCCGCGAGCTCGTCGCAACGCTCGAGCGCGACCCGACGCCCGAGGAGCTCGCGCACCACTCGAAGCTNNCCGATCACCCACGTCCGCGAAGTGATGGAGGCCGCGCGCGCCGTTGCGTCGACCGACATGCCCGTGGGCGACGACGGTGACGCATCGTTCGGCGACCTGATCGCCGGCACCGGCCCGTCGACCGAGGAGGAGGCTTCAGCCTC
>PLDP01000085.1 GCA_003136795.1 Actinomycetota bacterium | reverse complement strand
CCAACGACGACACGGAGGCGGTTGGTCAGAGTCTTCAGTGGGGCTCAACGGACGACGACGCGTGACCGCTACCATCTCGCGTGCGGCGACTGGGTCGGGTCCATTGGTCGTCACCGACCCCGGGTGAACCCCTGACCGCAAAATGGTGACAAACCCCCGCAAATAGCCACTTTCTTCCGCCCCACGCGCTACACACAAAGAGATGGACACAGTGCGCTGCGACTTGCACGGCCACTCGCGCTACTCCACCGACAGCGGGAACTACGCCCTACGCCGCGCACGGCTCGGTGAGTCCTACACCGACCCTGAGCGCGTCTACCGCTTTTGCAAGCAACGCGGCATGCAGTTCGTCACGATCAGCGACCACAACACGCTCTAGGGCGCGCTCCGGATCGCGCACTTGCCCGACACCTTTCTCTCCGTCGAGGTGACGTCGCGGTTCGATGCGGCCGTCAGCTCTTCGAGAGCTTGCTGCCGGCGGTCGTGGTGGGCGTCCAGGCCGGGTCCCACAGCCGGAAGCCGCCGAGGAACGCCAGCTCGTTGTCGCCGCGCCGGGCGTTCGGTGGCATTTCGTCGAGGTCCTTGACGCCGCCGCCGCCGATCACGATGTAGTCGGGCTCCATCGCCTTGGCGAGTTGCTCGACTACCTCGAACACGAGCTTGCGCCACTTCTTCTTCCCGCGCCGAATCAGCGAGCGTTCGCCGACGTAGTCCTCGAACGTCCCTTTGCGGAACGGGAGGTGCGCGAGCTCGAGCGGCTCGACAACGCCGTCGATGATCAGCGCCGAGCCGAGCCCGGTGCCCAAACCGAGGAAGAGCATGCGGCCGCCCTCGTAGCTGCCGAGCGCCTGCATGATCGCGTCGTTCACGACCTTGGTCGGGTGGCCGAACGCCTCCTCGAAGTCGAAGCCGACCCACCCCTTGCCGAGGTTGGCCGGTTCGGAGACCGCTTTGCTCCCGCGAACCGGCGTCGGGATTCCGACGCTCGCCGCGTCCCACGACCAGCCCTCAACCGCCGCGAGCGTCCCTTCGACCATCTTCTGGGGCGTCAGCTTGGGCCCTGAGTCGAATTTGCGCGGCTCGGCCTCACCCTGGACGAGCAGCTTGACGTGCGAGCCGCCGACGTCGATGGCGAGTACGCGTGGAACCGCCGTCACGCGTCCCAGCCGAAGTCGTCGTGCGTTTCGAGCTTGCGCCAGAAGACAGCGCGCGGCTCGGCCGTGATGCCTGCCGACTGCATCATCGGACCGATCTGAGGGCCCGCGGTCTCGAAGAAGTGCTGGAAGCTCTCGGCATCGGGCCACTCGTCGATGACCATGATCTGCCCGTCGTCCGTCCCGTAGAAACGGTGCGCGATCAAGCCGTGCTCCTTCGCAATCTCGATGATCCCCTTCATTCCGTCCGGATCTGCCGCGGCGTGCTCCTCGATCTTCTTCGGATCGCCCTGCATCCAGAGCGTCACGATCACTGACATGAGTTGCCTCCGTCTCCCGTTGAAGGACGATCTGAGTGACAGCTTGACATGGCTGAACACTTCCCGCCGACAGCTACGCTGCCAGCCAGCCGATCGACCCCCGCAGCTTCTCGCGCGGGCCTCGGGCATCCGGCGAAAGGGGCGCACAACCGTGCGTACCGCGATCTTTTCGACGTTCCCACCCCGCGCGTGCGGGATTGGCACTTTCTCCTTCGACGTACGGAAGGCGTTGCTCGGCGTCCGCGATATCGACGACGTCAGCCAGCTCGTCGTCGTCGACGAGCCGTCGAGCCCGCAGCGCCCGGAGATCGTGCGCACCGTCTCGCAGGGGGCGCGCGGCGACTACGTTCGCGCTGCCCGCGCGCTTGCCCGCACCGACGTCGACGTCGTGCTGCTCCAGCACGAGTACGGCATCTACGGCGGCAAGGACGGCGAGTACGTGCTCTCGTTCGCGCGCGAGCTGGCGCAGCCGCTCGTCGTGACGTTGCACACGGTGCTCTCCGAGCCGACGGCGCACCAGCTTCANNGCCAAGCGCCTGCTCGTACAGGTGGGCGCATGCGCCGCGGAGACGATCGACGTCGTGCCGCATGGCGCGCCGCTCGAGCTCGCACGCGCACGCGCCGAGCTCGACGCGGGCCGCCGTCCGCGGTACGTGACCTCGGCCGAGGGCGGCTATGCGGGGATGGAGTCGAGCTTCCTGCTCACCACGTTCGGTCTGCTCTCACCGGGCAAGAGCATCGAAGTGATGCTCGACGCGCTGCCGGCGATCATCGAGCGCCATCCGAACGTGCTGTACGTGGTCGCAGGCCGCACGCACCCGCAGATTGCCCGTCGCGAAGGCGAGGAGTACCGCAACATGCTCGAGCGGCGCATCATCGACCTCGACATCGGCGACTACGTCCAGCTCGACGACCGCTTCCTCGACATCGAGGAGCTGGCCGACCTGCTCGCCGCGACCGACGTGTTCGTGACGCCGTATGCGAGTCGCGAGCAGAGTGTCTCGGGCGCACTCACCTTCGCGCTCGGCGCCGGCTGCGCAGCCGTCTCGACGCCGTACTGGTACGCGAGCGACATGCTCTCCTCCGGCGCGGGCAGGCTCTTCGACTTCGGTGACTCGGCGGCGTTGAGCGACGTCGTCTGCGAGTTCATCGACCAGCCCGACATGCTCGCCGCAGCGCGCAGCGAGGCCGCGCGCATCGGCGCGACCTTCAGCTGGCCGTCGATCGGCATTGCGACCGCCGAGGTCCTCCGCGAAGCCCTCGACGCCGCCCCGCGGCGAACGCCGATCCCGGACGGCGGCCTCGAGCTCCTGGAGGTCCGCACCGACCACCTCCTGACCCTGGTCGACGACTGCGGCGTCATCCAGCACGCCAACGGCGCGATCCCGAACCGCTTCACCGGCTACTGCGTCGACGATGTCGCGCGCCTGGCGATCGTCGCGCTCGAGCTCGAGCGCCGCACGGGCGACCGGGTGTGGTCGGCCGTCCTCTACCGCGCGCTTGCGTTCCTCTCCGACGCGAGCGACGACAACGGCCACGGCATGCGCAACTTCATGACCTACGACCGCAGGTGGCTCGACGACGCACACGTCGGCGATCACGTCGGCCGCGCGATCTGGGCACTCGGCGACGTGCTGACGACAGCCTGGGTGCCGGCGCTCGTCGACCCGGCGCAGCACCTGCTCGCGGCGCTCGTCCGCTCGTTCGAGAACGACCTGCCGCTCCGCACCGCCGCGTACACGGCGCTCGGTCTCGCCAGGCTCGACTCCGATCGGCTCGCGCCCGACGCGCGCGAGCTGCTGGAGCGCTGCTTGACGAAGCTCGAGACCGCGTACGAGGAGACAGCAGGCCCAGGCTGGAGCTGGTTCGAGGACTCGCTCCGCTACGACAACGCCCGCGTGCCGCAGGCGCTGATCCTCGGCGGTGTCGCGCTCGGCCGGCCGGCGGCGACCGAGACCGGCCTCACGGCGCTCGCGTGGCTCGGCGACGAGTGCGGGCTTGCGACCGGAATGTTGCGGCTGCCCGGCCACCTAGGGCGCCACCGCGGCGAACGTGCTCCGGGCGCCGGCGACGAACAGCCACTCGATGCATCGGCGCTCGTCGAAGCGGAGCTGTCCGCGTTCGTCGTCACCGGCGACATCGACCACGGCGTCCGCGCGCAGCGCGCCTTCGAATGGTTCCTCGGCAGAAACAGGCTCGGGAAACCGCTCTACGACTTCGCGACCGGCGGCTGCCGAGACGGTCTGGGAGAAGAAGAAGTCAACGCGAACGAGGGCGCCGAGTCCATGCTCGCGTTCCATCGCGCCCAG
>PLDP01000224.1 GCA_003136795.1 Actinomycetota bacterium | reverse complement strand
GCCGCCGGCGCGCACGTCACCGGCACCGCGCGCCACCACGTCGCCGAGGTCGCAGCGCTCGGCGCCGACACCGAGCCGACCGGTGAGTACGACGTGATCCTTGAGCTCGTCGGCGGCGAGAACCTAGCGACGAACCTGGAGCAGCTCGCGTACAAGGGCCGGATCGCCGTGATCGGCCTCGGCGCAGGCGCGAGCGCCGAGCTCAACTTCGGCTACCTGATGCGCAAGCGCGGCCGCATCCACGGCTCGATGCTGCGCGCCCGCTCGCGCGAGGAGAAAGCCGACGTGATCCGCCGCCTGCGCGANNCAGGACGCCTACGAGCGCTTCGCGGCGGGCGGCAAGTTCGGCAAGATCGTCATCGTGGCGTAGCCCCTCGCTACGATCGACCCATGGATGTCGATATCGCAGTTTTGGGCGGTGGCCCAGGCGGCTACACCGCAGCGATCCGCGCCGCCCAGCTGGGCGCGAAGGTCGCGTGCATCGAGAAGGAGCCCGAGCTCGGCGGNNAACGAGTGGAAGGCCGGCGTCGTCAAGCAGATGACCACCGGTGTCGCAGGACTCTTGAAGGCGAACGGCGTCGAGTGGGTGAAGGGCGTCGGCAAGTTCAAGGACGCGAACACGATCGCGGTCGAAGGCTGGGAGGACGTCAGCTTCAAGTCGGCGGTCGTCGCGACCGGCTCGTTCCCGCTGCGCCCGCCGATCCCGGGCCTCGAGTCCGACCTCTGCGTCGACTCGACCGGCCTCCTTGCGCAGACGGAGGTGCCGAAGCGCCTGGTGATCCTCGGCGGCGGCATCATCGGCGCCGAGTTCGCCTCGATCTTCAACCGCTTCGGCTCCGAGGTGACGATCATCGAGATGCTCGACACGCTGATCCCGCAGGAGGACGCCGACGCCGCCAAAGAACTTGCAAAACAGTTCGGCAAGCGCGGCATCACGCTGCAGCTCGGCAAGCAGTGCACGAAGGTCGAGCAGAAGGGCAACGCGCTCACCGTGAGCTTCGGCGAGGGCGAGACGGTCGACTGCGACCTGATGCTCGTGTCGGTCGGCCGCGCGCCGCTCGTCGAGGGCCTCGGCCTCGAAGCCGCCGGTGTCGCGTTCGACAAGCGCAAGGGCATCACCACCGACGAGCACCGCCGCACGAGCGTGCCGCACATCTACGCGGTCGGCGACTGCGCCGGTTACTGGCAGCTCGCGCACACGGCGTTTCGCGAGGGCGAGGTCGCCGCGGAGAACGCGCTGGGCCACGACGCGATCGTCGACAACCGCGCGGTGCCGCGCCCGATCTACACCGATCCGGAGATCGCCGGCGTCGGCCTCACCGAGGCGCAGGCGCGCGAGCAGTACGGCGACGACGTGGCGGTCGGCGTGTTCCCGTGGGTTGCGAACGCCCGCGCGGTGATGCAGGCCGAGACGGTCGGCTGGGTCAAGTCGATCCACGAGACGAAGTACGGCGAGCTGCTCGGCATGGTGATGGTCGGCCCGCATGTCACCGACCTGATCGAGGCCGGCACGGTCGCGATCGACGCGGAGTCGACGGTCGAGACGGTCGCCGACGGCATGGCCGCGCATCCGACGCTCAGCGAGGCGATCAAGGAAGCCGGCCTCGTCGCGCTCGGCCGCGCGATCCACCTGCCGAACAAGAAGAAGGCAGCGGTTTAGGAACCTGGTTCCCCGGAGGGAACCAGGTTCCCGTCTTTCAGACCGCTGCGGGCTCGGGGTCGGGCCGCACGATCACCGTGTCGGCGACCTCGATGATCTCGCTGACCGGCAGGTCGGCGCGATCGGCGTGCTCGCGGATCTTCTCCGGGCTCGACGCCTGGTAGATGCAGACGGTTCCCAGTCCGCCTTCGCTCTCGGCGAGGACGTAGGAGCGGATCCAACGGATGTCGTCGGACATCTCCTCGTTGCCNNCTCCCTTTCGTTTGGTCTGCCGGCGAACCTACGCGTACGCCTACGGCCGGCGCAAGTTTCCGCGTGAACCGGCGTCTCTATTGGCGGACGTGCCCTCGTCCCGCCGGGGACCTCGCCCGCCCGCAGGTTCCCGGCACTCTCCCGGGGGGCCCACCTTGCGCCGCAGGAGGTGGGCCCCTCTTTTGTTTGGGGCCTGGCAGCGGAGGGGTAGGCTGAGCACATGGGTGTCTTTAATCGTAGAAACGCCGTCGTCGGCTGGCTCACCTGGACGGCCGGCAAGCGCGCCATGAAGAAGAAGGCCAAGGGCGCCGTGCCGTCGATCGATTCCGAGTCGGGCAAGCCGAACAAGAGCGCGATCGCGCTCCTTGTTGCGGGGGCCGTCGGCGCGCTGACGTTCTGGAAGAAGCGCTCCGGCGACGATCCGCCGCCGGCGTCGAGCTAGCCGAGTGTCTGACACCGCAGGTGTCTGACACCTTTTCGCGGGCCTAGCCCCGCGACAGCCCGAAGGGGCTGCCTTCGGAGTCGCGGCAGATCGCGAAGCGCTCGCCGGGATGCACGACGCTGCCGCCGAGTGAGACGACGCGTTCGAGCGTCGCGGCGAGATCCTCGACGCGGAAGTAGGGCAGCGAGAAGCGGTCGCCCGGCCCGGGCCCGCGTTCGTGCACGCCGAGTGCCGGCCCTGCACCGTGCGACTGCCGCCCCGAGCCCTCGTCCGCCGTGCGCTCGTCGAGCGACACGGCCAGCAGCCCTTCCCAGAAGCGCGTGGCGCGCGCGAGGTCGTCGGCGGGGAACTCGATCAGGTCGAGCGTCACGCGTACGCCCGCTGCTTGGCGGGCCGCTCGTCGAGGCGTTCGAGGTAAGCGAGGAGCGACGCGGAGTCCGGGA
>PLDP01000181.1:447-8088 GCA_003136795.1 Actinomycetota bacterium | reverse complement strand
CTCGAAGTCGTCCTCCGCACCTAGACCTCACGCTCACGCCGGGGACGGCGCGACGTAGCATTCTGCTCGGATGCAGGAGCCGGAGCAGCTCGAGCTGGCTGTAGCAGCCGCGCTGCCGCTTCCGGACGTGCTCCGCCGGTTGGACGCGAGCGAAGCGGGTCTCGCGAGCGTCGAGGCCGGCCGGCGGCTCGCGCTCTACGGACCGAACATGCTGCGTTCGCACGGCGTCAGCGCCGTCTCGGTCCTCGCCCGCCAGCTGCGCAGCTATCTCCTCGGCCTGCTGCTCGTGGCGGCGGTCGTGTCCGCCGTCGTGGGCGACGTCACGGAAGCGGTGATCATCGGCGTGATCATGGCCATGAGCGTCGGCCTGAGCTTCATGAACGAGTACCGCTCGGAGAAGGCCGTCGAGTCGTTGCACTCCCAGATCCGGCACCTCGCATTCGTCGAACGCGACGGGAAGGCGGTCGAGGTAAACGTCCTCGACCTCGTCCCCGGCGATGTCGTGCACCTGCGGGTCGGCGATGTCGTCCCTGCCGATCTGCGCGTGCTCGACACGCACGAGCTGGAGTGCGACGAGTCCGTGCTGACCGGGGAGTCCCAGCTCTCCGACAAGACGAGCGATGCTCGTCCGCCCGGCGGGTCGCCGCTCGATCTCCCGTCCTGTGCCTTCATGGGCACACTCGTGCGAGGCGGCGACGGGCGCGGCCTCGTCGTCCGCACCGGAGGGCAGACCGCCTTCGGCGCGATCGCGTTGCGGCTGGGCGAGAGCCAGGGGCAGACCGCATTCCAGCAGGGGCTGCAGGCGTTCTCGCGCCTGCTGGCGACGGTCACCGCGGTGCTGGCCGGCTCGATCTTCGCGATCAACGTCGCGCTCGGCCGCTCGGTGCTCGAGTCGGCGCTCTTCGCCTTGGCGATTGCCGTCGGTCTGACGCCGCAGTTGCTGCCGGCGATCGTGACCGTGAGCCTCGCGACCGGCGCGCGCCGCCTGGCACGACGCCGCGTGATCGTGAAGCGCCTGGTCTGCATCGAGGACCTCGGCAACGTCCAGGTGCTGTTCACAGACAAGACCGGGACTCTCACCGAGGGGCACATCGCGTTCACGCAGTCGCTCGACTGCGTCGCCAAGCCTGACGAGCGCGTCCACCACCTCGGCCTGGCGTGCAGCGACAAGACGGGCAACGAGCTCGACCGTGCGCTCTGGTCGGCAGCGGAGGGCTCGGACGTGGGTGACGGCAAGCCGAGCCTGGACAGTCGGCCGTTCGACCACGAGCGGCAGCTCGCCTCGGTGCTCGTCGACGAGCCGGCAGGACGGCTGCTGATCGCCAAGGGCGCCCCGGAAGCCATCCTCGCCCGTTGTACGACCGTCCCGCCGGCGGCGCAGAAGACCCTGGACGGGCTGTTCTCCTCCGGCACACGCGTGGTGGCCGTCGCGAGCCGGCCGTTCACGGGCGAGCGGATCGGGAAGGACGACGAGCGCGACCTCTCCCTCGACGGGTTCCTCTGCTTCACCGACCCGGCCAAGCCCGACGTCGGTGACTCGCTCGCGCGGCTCGACCGCCTGGGCATCACGGTAAAGATCGTCACCGGCGACAATGGCCAGGTCGCGGCGCACCTCTGCGGCGAGGTCGGCCTCGACCCGGGGACGGTCATGACGGGGACCGAGCTCGCGGCGCTGGACGACGCGACCCTGCTTGCGCGGCTGCCGACGACGACGGTGTTCGCGCGCGTGACGCCGGAGCAGAAGTCGCGCATCATCCTCGCGCAGCGAAGTCTCGGCTTCGACGTCGGCTTCCTCGGCGACGGTGTCAACGACGCGATCGCGCTCCACGACGCCGACGTCGGAATCTCCGTCGACTCCGCTGCCGACGTCGCCAAGGACGCTGCCGACGTCGTTCTCCTGGACAAGGATCTCGGGATCATCGCCGACGGGGTCGTCGAGGGACGACGGATCTTTGCCAACACGATCAAGTACGTCCTGATGGGAACGTCGTCGAACTTCGGGAACATGTTCTCGGCCGCCGGCGCCTCGCTGTTCCTCTCGTACCTCCCGATGCTGCCGACGCAGATCCTGCTCAACAACCTTCTCTACGACGTGAGCGAGATGACGATTCCAACCGACAACGTCGACGAGGAATTGCTCGCGCGGCCTTCCCAGTGGGACATCGGCCTGATCCGCCGCTTCATGGCCTTCTTCGGCCCCATCTCCAGCATCTACGACTTCCTCACCTTCGCGGTCATGCTGCGCGTGTTCCACGCGGGCTCGGTGCTGTTTCGCTCCGGCTGGTTCGTCGAGTCACTCGTCACGCAGACGCTTGTGATCTTCGTCATCCGCACCCGCCGGGTCCCATTCCTCAAGAGCCGTCCGAGCCGGCCGCTGCTCGTCGCCACACTCGGCTGCGCCGCACTCGGTGTGGCGATCCCGTACATCGGGCCGATCGCCCGGCTGATGGGCTTTCGCACGCTGCCGATCTCGTTCCTCGCCGTTCTCGCAGGGATGATCGTCACCTACCTCGCGCTGGCCCAGGCCGGCGTTGCGTTCTTCTTCCGCGAGCCTGGCCGCGGCCCGTCCCTGGCCCGCTCGATCGCCCATCGGGAGCGGCGCATCCTGCGCACCGCCTCACGCTGGACGATCTGGTCCCACCCCAGCCAGAGATAGAAAACCCCCGCAGATGCGGGTGTTTTCCGTAGCAGGCCCCTCTACGAGCCAGGCGTCCAGATGGCGCACTTGTGCGCGGCGGCGAAGTTCGACTCGGTCTGCGGCGTCGGCGGGACGAGCGACTGCGCCTCGTCGGACCCGGAGCTGTACGCGGGCCACGCCGGCACGCCCGTGCCGTTCGGGTTGCCGGTCTTCGCGAAGTTCGTCCAGTAGGTCTGCATCGCCGCGGACAGCTGAAGCTGGTCCGGGTCGAGCAGCGACACCGGCCGCTGGAAGAGGTATTGGATCTCCGAAGCGTGGTACGCGCCGAGTGAGTACGGCACGGCCGGCAGGAAGTCGTTGGGCGCGTTCTCGTCGTTGAACTCGTACTGGTAGGTCGGCGTGTACTTCGAGAGGCTGCGCACGTCGACGCGGGCGTTGCACGCGAAGATCGCATCCGTTCCGACCGCGCCGAGCGCGTTCTCGCCCGTCGGGTACGCGCTGTACGGGTAGGCGGCGACGATCGGCGCTGCATCGGCGGCCGAGGGAAGCTCCAGCGTCGCGGCGACCTGCTGCTGGTAGTTCGCCGCCGTCACCGGGTTGTTCGAGAGCGTGTTCAGCAGCTCGACGAACAACATCCACTCGTCGTGGTTCGTGCCCGAGATCACCGGCACGTGGTTGAACGCGCCGCTCGCGAACGCTGCGTTGTACTGCGCAGGCAGCACGCCGCTGATGTTCGGCAGCTGGGTGAGCGCCGTCTCGTTGGCGATCAGCGTGCGCACCGGCAGCTTGCGCAGGCACGCCGCGGTCTGGCTCGCACAGCCCATGGCCGCCGCGCTCGCCTGACCGGCTGCTTCCGCCTGCGCCAGCGTCGGGACGGTCTCCGCGTACGAGCCGCTCTCCGTGATCGCCCGCTCGAACAGACCCTTCGCGGCGGGCGACACCAACTGCGACCGCACGCTCAGCCCACCGGCGGACTCGCCGAAGATCGTCACGCTCTTCGGGTTACCGCCGAACGCGGCGATGTTGTGCTTCACCCACGCGAGCGCGAACTGCTGGTCCATCAGTCCGTAGTCGCCCGAGTCGTGCGTCTTGGACTCGGCGCTCAGCGCGGGGTGCGCAAGGAAGCCAAGCAGCCCGAGCCGGTAATTGATCGTCACGACGACGACGCCTTTCCCGACCAGCCCGACGGGGTTGTAGTCGCTGCCCTCGCCGCTGATCAACGAGCCGCCGTGGATCCACACCATCACCGGCAGCTTCGCCGTGGTCTTCGACGCGCTCGGCGCGTACACGTTCAGGAAGAGGCAGTTCTGATTCGTGCTCTCCTGGCCGAAGAACCCGGCCGCCTGGGGGCAGGATGAGCCGAAGCTGGTCGCGTTCAGCATCTTCGTCCAGCGCGCGTGCGCCTGCGTCGGCAGCCAGCGGAGCTTGCCGACAGGCGGGGCCGCGTACGGGATGCCGAGGAACTCGCGCATGCGGTTCGCGACGAGCCCGCGGACGGGACCGGTCGTCGTCACCGCGGTCGGCGCCGCCGCGGGTGCGGCGCCGCGCGCGCTCGCAAGGGCGATGGCCATGACCACGGCACACACCGCCAACACACAAGCGACTTTCCCCTGGTTCCCCACCCTCAAGGTGCAGGCATATCGCGCATTGACTCGCAAGTCAACCGTGCGCCGGCAGCGCCGCGGAGATCGCCGCGACCGAAAGACCTATAGAAAANNTCTCCGGAGACACGTCGGAGGCGGTCTGCTTTCTGTTCCACTTTCCGTCGGCTTTCGCCGCCTGGCTTGCGCCAGCGTCCTGCCCTGCGGTGTCCGGACTTTCCTCGACCGGCTGCCGAAGCAGCCGACCGCGGTCACCCGGCCTGCGCCGGAATCGTAGCGCCTGTCACGAAGGCGCTCTCCTCGGCGAGCTGGCCGCCGCACTCGGGGCAAAAGACACTGCCTCGCGCGTGCATGACGAACTCGCCGCAGGTGAGGCATTCGAGCGAGGCGCCGCGCAGGAGCGCGGTCAGCTCCTGGTCGAGCGTCCGGTGCAGGGAGGCGACGTTCATGGTCTAGAGCTCCCGGAAGACCCCCACGACGCGGCCGATGATCTGAACATAGGGCGCGTAGATCGGTTCCATGCTCGCGTTCTCGGGCTGAAGCCTGATGCGACCGTTCTCGCGGTAGAACGTCTTCACCGTCGCCTCCTCGACGGACTCGTCGGAGCCTGCGAGCGCGACGACGATCTCGCCGTTCCGCGCGTCCTGTGCGCGCTGCACGATCACGAGGTCGCCGTCGAGGATGCCGGCCTCGATCATCGACTCACCCTTGACGCGCACCATGAAGTCGCCCTTCGTCGAGGCGGGCATCGGCACGTACTCCTCGATGCTCTGCTCCGCTAGCAATGGACCGCCGGCGGCGATCTCACCGAGGAGCGGCAACCGCGTGACGTCGGCGGCTTCGGCGGCGACGGGCTCCGCCTCGCGGCGCTCGCGGCCGATCAACTCGAGCGCACGCGGCTTCGTCGGGTCGCGCTTGAGCAATCCGGCGCGCTCCAGGTTCGCCAGGTGCGCGTGCACGGTCGACGGCGACGCGAGGCCGACCTGCTCACCGATCTCGCGCACGGTCGGCGGGTAGCCGTGCCGGTCGACGTATTCGACGAGGTAGTTCCAGATCTCCTGTTGGCGGGCCGTGAGCACGCGGGCTCCTTGGGGTTGCTGACGGGGACGAACGTGTGTTCGCCACCAGAGTAGAGACTCCTGCGGATGCCGTCAACCAAAAGAAAGCCGCCCCGGCGTGGGACGGCTTTCGATGCGCTGGAGAGGACTTGAACCTCCACGCCCCAAGGGGCACAAGGCCCTCAACCTTGCGCGTCTACCAATTCCGCCACCAGCGCTTGAGAGCGCGCCCAGTGTAGCCACGACTCAGTCGACGGGCGTGAGCTCGCGCTCGAGCGTCGCGCGCTCCGGCTCCAGCCACGGCGGCAGCGAGAGCCCCTGTCCGAGCGTCTCGGCCGGCTCGTCCACGAGGAAGCCGGGGCCGTCGGTGGCGATCTCGATCAGCACGCCGTCGGGCATCCGGAAGTAGACCGACCGGAAGTACTTGCGGTCCTGCACCGGCGTCGGACGCAGCCCGACCTCGGTCAGCCGCTCGAGCCACGCGCGTTGCTCTACATCGTCGGGCGTGCGCCACGCGATGTGGTGCGTCGTGCCGGCGCCGATCAGCGCCGGCTCCTCGACCGGCTCGGCGAAGTGGAGCGGAGCGTCGGGTGAGAACGGCCCCGCGTAGAGATCCGGGTTGCCGATCACGACGACGTCGCGCAGGCCCGGAGCCTCGGCGGGATAGAGCCGCAGCCGCAGCCCGTCGGGATCCTCGACCTCCGTCTCGTCCTCGACGTTCGGCGAGGAGAGCCCGATCGACTCGAGCGTGCCGCGGCCGAGGCGGCCGGGCTCTGCGCGCGGCCACTCGAAGAACGTGATCAGCGTGCCCGGGCGCCCCACCTCGTCGCCGAAGTAGAGGTGATAGCTGTGCGGGTCGTCGAAGTTCACCGTCTTCTTGACCAGCGTGAATCCGAGCCGGTCGCGGTAGAAATCGAGCGTCCGCTGCGCGTTGGAGCACACGCATGTGATGTGGTGCAGGCCCGCCAGCTGCATGCGACCGGAGTCTAGAACGCTCGCTCTACTTGAGCAGCCGGAAGAGCACGACCGTGTTCGCGAAGAAGAGGATCGCGACCACCGCCGTCAAGCGCGTGAGGTTGCGCTCCACGATGTGCGTGCCGCCTTGCGAGGTCGGCGTGAAGCCCATGCCGCCGAGACCGGCGTCGCGGCCCGAGTGCATGAGGATCAACCCGATCAGCGAGGCGCACAGGATGACGTGGATGACGGCGAAGATGGCCAGCATGGCGCACCGAAGGGTAGCTCACGTGGTCATGATTCAGCCATGGATCTCGACGAGGCCAGACAGAAGATCCACGATCTGCTCGTGACGGGCGACAACCGGCTCAAACAGGGCGTCTCCGCCGAGAAGATNNCCTGCCGCCTGACGTCGTGCACCGCGGCAGCGCGGCGCGCCGCATCGTTCGGCGACGGCAGGGCGGCCGCCGTCTCGAGTGCGCGCGCGAGCTCGCAGGTGTCGAGCGGGTCGACGAGCACGCCGGCATCGTCCGGCACGAACTCGGGCGGGCCGCCGACGCGCGTCGCAACGACGCTGCGGCTGCACGCCATCCCCTCGAGCAGCGCCTGGCCGAACGGCTCGATCAGCGCCGGCCCGCAGACGACATCGGCCGCGCTGAGCCAGGCGGGCACGTCGTCGTGCGGAACTCGACCGACGACGCGCACGCCTGCGCGGCCTGCGAGCGCACCGCGCAACGGACCGTCTCCGACGAAGGTCAACGAGCCTCGTCCGAGGCTCGCGAATGCATCCGCCAGCCGGATGACGTTCTTGCGCTCGGTCAGCGATCCGACATGCACGAACGCCGGCGACTCGAGCTGCGCCGCTTCCGCGACGTCACGAAACCGGTCGAGGTCGACGCCGGAATTGACCACCTCGGTCTTGCCCCGCGCCTCCGGCACCCATTCTTCCAGCTCGTGTCGCAGGTACTCGGAGACCGCGATCACCGTCGATGCACGCTGCACGACGCGCCGCGTCAATCGCGCGACGCCGGGGAGCTCTCCGATGTTGCGCACGTCGCGCCCGTGCGCCGTGACGACGAGCGGCGCGTCGACCGCCGACGCAAAGAGGCCGGCCGGCACGAGGAAGTGCGCCCACACGACATCGGGGCGCGCGGCGCGGCGCACGCGCCGGCGCAGCTCGAGGAACCGCGCCTTGCCTCCCGCGCGGCGGTCGAGCACGGCGAGCTCGATTTCGTGCCCGCGCTCGCGGAGCGCGCGCTCGCCCTGCGCGACGAAGGTCCCGAGGTCCGGGTCGTCGGGGCCCGGATACATCTGGGAGACGAGCAGGATCCGCATCGCCGTCAGCTCGGCGTGCTTGCTCGGTCGTGCTCGCCCCACTCTTCGCGCAGCA
>PLDP01000181.1:0-371 GCA_003136795.1 Actinomycetota bacterium | reverse complement strand
GCGGCGTTCTCGATCTCGCCCTGCACGAAGCCCTGCTCGACCGCGTTCACTGCGCCGCCGAGCTCGTCGATGCGCTCGATCAGCTCCCACGCACGAGCCTCCAGCTCGTCGGTGAGCGCCTCGATGTAGTACGAGCCGCCGAGCGGATCTGCGGTCGCCGTCGTGCCCGCTTCGTTCGCGAGGATCTGCTGCGTCCGGAGTGCGATCGTCGCCGCGTGCTCGGTGGGCAGGGCGAGCGCCTCGTCGAACGAGTTCGTGTGCAGTGACTGCGCGCCGCCCGCGATCGCCGAGAGCGCCTGGATCGCGACACGGACAATGTTGTTCTCCGGCTGCTGAGCGGTCAGCGTCGAGCCGCCGGTCTGCGCGTGGAA
>PLDP01000066.1 GCA_003136795.1 Actinomycetota bacterium | reverse complement strand
GCTCGCCTACGTCGGCGAACGGGATATGGCCCAGAAAGCCCTGAGCCGCCTCGAATCCGACGTATGATCGGCGGCCGGTGCCGTCCTATGCGCTCAACTTCTACTCGCCGATCGTCGAGGCGCAGCTCAAGTCGCACCGCAAGACCGCGACCATCCGCCTCGGCGACAAGTCCCGCAAATACCAGAAGGGGATGATCGTCTCGGTGCTCTGCGGCGCCCGCTTCAGCCAACGCCAGCACGTCTTCGACGCCGTGATCGACAAGGTCGAGGTGAAGACGATCGGGGAGCTCTCACCGAACGAGATCGAGCACGACAACCCCGAGCTCCGCCACGTCGACGACCTGTGCCGCTGGCTCGGCCAGCTCTACAACCGAGACGTGTCCGAAAGCGACACGGTGACGGTGATCCGCTTCTCGGCGATCAAGCCCAGTTACGGCTTNNTCGAAAAGGTGTCTGACACCACAGGTGTCAGACACCAGTGCGGTGGCGCTACTTGCCGGGCTTGCGGATCCGCATGCCGAGGAGCTCGGGCTCGCGGAGCTTGCCGCCGCACTCCTCGCACTCGATCGCGAAGGTCGACGAAAAGGGGGCGTTGCAGGCCGGGCAGCGGCGCAGCATGATGCCGCCGCAGGTGCACGTTTCGGGCACCTCGGCCTCGTCGCCCTCGAACCAGCGCCGGGCGGCGCCACAATCGAGGCAGAACGCCGTCCAGTGCCCGAGCACGTTGCGCCGTTCCTCGCGCAGCCAGTCCGATGCCTTGCCCACCCTGCCACACTACCGGCGTCGTTACGATTCGACCCGGCCGTCCACCTACCGAGGAGTGCAGTGGCGATCGCACGTGTAGCCGAGCCCAGCGGCTCGCTCCAGGAAGTGAAGGAGGGGGGCCTCGACCGCGAGGACCTGCTCCAGATCTACCGCAACATGCTGATCACCCGCGGCGTCGAGGAGCGCGGGCACATCCTCTACCGCCAGGGGAAGATCCCCGGCTCGTTCTACACGGGCCGCGGCAACGAAGCCTCTTCGGTCGGCGTCGCGATGGCGATGGGCACCGACGACGTCGGCACGCCGCTGCATCGCGACATGGGCGTGCACATCACCCGCGGCGTCGAGCCGTGGCGCATCTTCGCGCAGTACATGGGCCGCGCGGACGGGCCGACGCACGGCAGGGACGGCAACGTCCACATGGCCGACATGAACCTCGGCCTCGTCGCGATGGTCAGCCACCTGCCGGCGATGCTCCCGGTCGCCGTCGGCTGCGCGCTCGCGTTCCGCATCCGCGAGGAGAAGCGCGTCGCGGTCGCCTGGTCGGGCGAAGGCGCGATGGCGCGCGGCGACGCGCACGAAGGCATGAACTTCGCAGGTGTCCGGCAGCTGCCGGTGGTCTTCATCTGCGACAACAACCAGTGGGCATATTCCACGCCGACCCATCTCGAGTACGCCGTCGAGCACCTCGCCGACCGCGCGGCCGCGTACGGGTTCGAAGGCGTCGTCGTCGACGGCACAGACGTGCTCGCGGTCTACCGCGAGGCCAAGCGCGCGATCGAGAAGGCGCGCGACGGCGGCGGGCCGACGCTGATCGAGAACCAGACGCTCCGCATGGAGGGCCACGCGGTGCACGACGACGCGTTCTACGTCCCCAAGGAGCTGTTCGAGCGCTGGGCCGAGCGCGATCCGATCGAGCGCTACCGCACCTGGCTGCACACGAACGCGGAGCTGACCGACGACGAGCAGGACGAGATCACCGGCTACGTCAAGAAGCTGCTGAACGACTCGCTGCAGCGGGCGGACGAGTCGCCGCAGCCGGATCCCGACACGCTCCTCGACGGCGTGTACGCGACGCCGGAAGACCTCGACACGCCCCATCACAAATGAGCGAGAAGACCTATCTCCAGGCAATCAGCGACGGTCTCCGTGAGGAGATGCGCCGTGATCACCGCGTCTTCATCCTCGGCGAGGACGTCGGCGTCTACGGCGGCGCGTTCAAGGTGACGCTCGGCTTGCAGGAGGAGTTCGGCCCGTGGCGCGTCCTCGACATGCCGCTGTCGGAGACCGCGATCATGGGCGGGGCGACGGGCGCGGCGATGATGGGCCTGCGCCCGGTCGCCGAGATGCAGTTCGCCGACTTCGTGTCGTGCGCGTGGGATCACCTCATCACCGTCGCCGCGAAGCAGCGCTGGCGCGTCGGCACGCCGGTGCCGATCGTGCTCCGGCTCCCCTCGGGCGGCGGCTTCTCGGGCGGCCCGTTCCACTCGCAGAACCCGGAGTCGTCGTTCGCGCACATCCCCGGGCTGAAGTGCGTGTGCCCGGCGACGCCGGAGGACGCCAAGGGCCTGATCACCGCTGCGATCGAGGATCCGAACCCGGTGCTCTTCTTCGAGCACAAGCATCTGTACCGCCGCATCAAGGGCGAGGTGCCGGACGAGCGCTACGTGACGCCGATCGGCAAAGCGCGCATCCACGCCGAAGGCGACGATCTCACCGTCGTCACCTGGGGCGCGATGGTCTACACCGCCGGGGAGGCCGCGAAGGCCGTCGACGCGTCGGTGGAGATCGTCGATCTGCGCACGATCATGCCGTGGGACAAGGAGGCGGTGCTCGACTCCGTCCGCAAGACCTCGAAGGTGCTCGTGCTGCACGAGGACACGCGCACCGGCGGCTTCGGCGGCGAGATCGCCGCGACGATCGCCGAAGAGGCGTTCGAGGATCTCGACGCGCCGGTGAAACGGCTCGCCGCGCCCGACTGTCCCGTTCCCTTCTCGCCGGTGCTCGAGAAGGCGTACATCCCGCAGGTCGACGACGTCGTCCGCGCACTCAAGGAGTTGATCGAGTACTGATGGCTACCGGAACCGCAGTCGACGTCGTCATGCCGCAGATGGGTGTCTCCGTCTCGGAAGGCACGGTCACGAAGTGGAACAAGCAGGTGGGGGACTCGATCGAGGCCGACGAGACGCTGCTGGAGATCTCGACCGACAAGGTCGACACCGAGGTGCCCTCGCCCGCGTCCGGCATCGTCAGCGAGATCCTCGTCCAGGAAGGCGAGACGGTGGACGTCGGGACGGTGCTCGCGCGCATCGGCGACGAGGTGGGTGCTGCAGCGCCGGCAGCGCCGGCTCCGGAGCCGGCCCCGGAGGAACCCGAGTCGGCCGCGACAGAGGTCGCCGAGCCGGTGGTCGCCGAACCGACCGCGCAACCGGCGGCTCCTTCGGAGAACGGCAAGTCGTTCGTGTCGCCCGTCGTCGCGCGCATCGCCTCCGAGCACGGGATCGACCCGTCCCAGGTGCCGGGTAGCGGGTCCGGCGGCCGCGTGACCAAGAAGGACATCCAGGCGTTCATCGAGTCCGGTGAACCGGCCTCGACAAAGGCTAGCGAGGTGGTCGCACCGCCTCCTGCTGCGGCAGCACCCCCGGCTGCCGGCCAGGTCACCCAGGCCCCCGAGGCTACGGCGCAGGTCGGCGAGGCGCTCGAGCCGATGTCGGCAATGCGGCGTGGGATCGCCGACCACATGCGCAAGTCGCTCGATACCTCGGCGCACGTCACCTCGGCGATCGAGGTCGACATGTCGAAGGTCGTCGCGATCCGGGCAAAGCTGAAGAAGGAATACGAATCGGCCTACGGCGTCAACCCGACGTACCTCGCGTTCATCGCACGGGCGACGGTGGAGACACTGCGCGACTACCCGTGGGTGAACGGCGAGCTTCGCGGCGACAAGATCGTCACGAAGAGCTTCGTCAACCTCGGCTTCGCGGTGGAGCTCGTCGACGGCAAGGGCCTGATCGTTCCCGTCGTGAAGAACGCCGAGACGCTCAATCTCCTCGGCATGGCGAAGGCGATCGCCGACATCGCGAAGCGCGCGCGCGACAAGCAGCTGACACCCAACGACGTCTCGGGCGGCTCGTTCACGATCACGAACCCCGGCGGCTACGGCACGTTCCACGGCACGCCGGTGATCAGCCAGCCGCAGGCCGGGATCCTCGGCACCTACGCGATCGTGAAGCGGCCCTGGGTGATCACCGACGACAACGGCGCCGATGCGATCGCGATCCGCTCGATCATGAACCTGACGCTCACGTACGACCATCGCCTGGTCGACGGCGCGCTCGCAGGCCGCTTCCTGCGTGACCTGCGCGCGCGGCTGCAAACGTGGGGCGAGAGCGATTACTAGATCGGCGCACCTCGTCAACCTCGGCACGGTCGACTACCGCGAAGCGCTCGAGCTGCAGCGGGCGACCGCGGCCGGGGTCGCGGACGGCTCGCTGCCCGACACCGTGCTCTTCCTCGAGCATCCGCCGACGATCACGCTCGGCCGGCGCACCGAGGAGGGCGAGGTGCACGTCCCGGAGGGCGCCGCCGTCGACGTCGTCGAGGTCGACCGCGGCGGCAAGTCCACCTACCACGCGCCGGGGCAGCTCGTCTGCTACCCGATCCTCGACCTGACGCGCCACGGCCAGGACGTGAAGCGCTACTGCCGCGACCTCGAGGAGGCGCTGGTCCGAACGCTTGCAGCGTTCGGACTAGAAGGCACACGGATCGAAGGATTGACGGGCGTGTGGCTCGAGTCCCCGCCGCGCAAGATCGCGTCGATCGGCATCCACCTGACGAAGTGGATCTCGACGCACGGCTACGCGCTGAATGTCGACCTCGACCCGGCGCCGTTCACGGACTGGATCACCGCGTGCGGGCTCGACGGCTATGCGTTCACGTCGATGGCACGCGAGCTCGACCGCCCGCTCACCGTGGCCGACGTCCGCCCGGCCGCAGCCCAGGCCTTCGCAGACGTCTTCGGGGTCACGTTCTCCGACGCCCCTGCGCTCGCCGCCTGAGCGTCCAAGCGACCGCATCCGTCCGACCGGCGGCTGATCATTCGCCGATGGAGGCAACGCTTCGCTTGCTCGCCTGGGCGGGAGTCGTCGCCGCGGCGTCGGTCGCGGCTGCGCTTGCCGTCGGCGTGCTCTTCGGGTCGATCTAGCCCTGCCCAGAGCTACGGCTCGGGAGGAGGCGACCACTTCGGCCGCGGGCGCGCCTCGCGCGTCAGCCGCTCCAGCCGGTCCAAGAGGCCCTCTGCATCCGTCGCGACCGCGATTGCCGCCAGATCGGTCTCGCGCACGAAGCCCTCGGCGGTCGCATGGCGCGCCAGGCCGATCAGCGGGCGCCAGTACTCCTCGACGTCGAGCAGCCCGATCGGCTTCCCATGCACGCCGAGCTGTGACCAGGTCAGCTGCTCGAGCAGCTCGTCGAGCGTCCCGAAGCCGCCCGGCAGGGCGACGAACCCGTCCGCGAGCTCGGCCATCACCGCCTTGCGCTCGTGCAGCGAGCCGACGATGCGGAGCTCCGACAGGCCGCTGTGGGCGAGCTCCCGGTCGACGAGCTCCTGCGGGATCACGCCGATCACCTCGCCGCCACGGGACAGGGCCCCGTCCGCGACGGCGCCCATCAGCCCGACCCGGCCGCCGCCGTAGACCACCCCGAGCCCGCGGGCGGCCGCCGCCGCACCGAAGGAGCGCGCCGCCTCTGCATAGGCGGGCAAACGCCCGCTCGACGCGCCACAGAAAACGCAGACCCGCTGCACGGCGCGAGCGTAGCGGCGTTCTCCACCGTGGTGAGGTGCACGCTCGCCAAGCTCGGCGCGTAGGCCCCGTCCCTCAGGGGCCGCGTCGAGTTCCCCGCGGCGTTCGGCTAGATTCGACGCACCGCTGAGGCGGCTACACGACGCCGGTGTTGATCCGGATGTCGCGATGCAGCCACCCGGAGCCGACGGTGATGCTGACGGTCGTCGGGCGGAAGGTGCCGCGGATCTCGATCCGGAACCGGCCCGACGGAAGCGCGACGCGGTACCGGCCTGCTTTGCTCGTGCGCACTGTCCCGACGACACTGCCGCCGGAGGCGAGGACCCGCAATGTGACGTTCGCCGCCGGCGAGGAGCACGATTGACCTTCGACGCACGTCGGTGTCGCCGGCGCCTTGGTCACGACCCCGTAGACGCCGGACCGGGTCGACGCGGTCGCACCTGCTCCCGCAACGCCGACCGTCAAAGCGACCACGAACCCTGCCATGTCCCCCCTCATGAGTCGATCATGCCAGATGAGGAACGAGATGGGGCCGGCGATGCCGGCCCCATCTCTAGCGCTTCGTGCGTGCGGTCCCTACGGGCGAACGGCGGTGAGTCGCGTGCTCCAGTTCGCGAGATACGTCCGCGTGCCACCGCACGTCCCAAAGGTCGCCTGGTACGTCGCGACGTCACAGGACTGCGCGATGTACTCCGTCGCCGTCCAGACCGTCCCGTCGGGGGCCGAGACAGCCGCTGAGTAGTCGCCCCAGCGCTCGACGCCGTCGGGCGCGAACGGGTCGTAGCCGGTGAAGCCGTCCGCCGGCCCAACGCCGGCCGACGCCACCTTCACGGCGTCGAAGCCGGAGCCGTCGAAGACCGAGTACGCCGCCGACGGGTAGTAGCTCGGCCCGGAGAGCGTCATCGACATGACGGCCTTTCCGGCCGGCGTGACCCCGATCGACGGGAAGAGCACGTTCTGGCCCGCGACCGAGACGTACCCCTGCCTCACGATGCCGGCGAGCATCAGCTTCCCAATCGGAAGGGCCAGCGGCAGCACCTTGAACCACGCGATGCCGGCCTTCGACGTGCTGCCCTGGCTGACGACGGTATTGACGCCGCCCCAGAGGAACCCGTCCGCGTACACGACCTGGTTCATCCGGTCGTCGTTCGTATTGAGCGTGTTGACCGGCTGGTTCAACGCGCCGCCGTAGAGGGCGTTCGCGCCCCACTCACCGAACGGGTGCGGACCGTCCTTCTGGTCGGCCGGAACCGGCTGGCCGTAGTTCTCGCTCGGCATGACCATGTTCTGGAGATGCACGTTCGGATGCGCAGACGCGAGCGAGCTCGTGTTCGTGAGCGCCCACGCGGCGATCCGGTTGTCGACCGTACCGTTGAAGTCGAGCGACGACAGGAAGTACTCCGTGCCCCTGTTCAAGCGGCTGTAGCTCGCGGCCGTCGGCGACGTCGCCGGCTGAACGCTGTACGACACGCTCTCCGCGAGCGGCGGGTTCTCGATGTGCACGAGGGCCGGCACGGTGCCCGACTCGAGCGCCGTCTTCGACAGTGCGTAGATCTGCGCGCCGTTGAAGCTGGTGCTGCTGAACTCGTTCGTCGTCACATAGAACCCGTTCCGGTCGGCGCCGATCAGCGGCTGGTCCCCGAAGCACGGGCAGGTCGGATGCGACGGCGTGCCGTTCAGACCGTCGTCCGTCGTGTCGAGGCTGTAGATCCACCAGTCGCCAAGCGGGTTGCTCGTCTTCGAGACGGCGATCAGCGTGTGGGTGCGGACGCTCGGCGCCGGATCCTCCTGGAGGATCGTCAGGAAGAAGCGCTGCGTGTCCGTGTCGAAGTAGCACTTCGGATCGCTGAGGAAGTCACCGGCGACACCCGTGGTGCGGTCGTCCTGAGCCGGCAGGTGGAAGAACGTGTTCAGGTCCACCACGGGCGAGTGCGTGCCCGTCGCGGAGTAGACGCTCATCACGTCGTTGACCGCCTCGATGACCGATCCGTTGCCGGTGCACAGGCCCTGGTCCGGCGGCTCCAGGCTGAACTGGTTCCCGCCGTTGGCAGTGCGCTGGTCGTAGTGATCGAGACCCTCGAAACTCGCGATCGCCTCGCCCCCGGCCGACGTGACCGGATCGGACGCAGGCGCCGGAACCGATGCGGGCAGGCGCTTGTGCCACCACTGCCAGAACTTCGTGGCGCCGCTTGCCGTCGCCTCGCGCGCGACCTCGCTCTCGGGCCGG
>PLDP01000253.1:333-6631 GCA_003136795.1 Actinomycetota bacterium | reverse complement strand
CGGCGTCGCCGGTGTTGGCGAGACAATGGACGAGCCTCCGCGGCAGGTGAATGCACGTGCCGGGGCGGAGCGGCGCCTGCTCGCCGCCGATCTCGAGCACGCCCTCGCCTTCCAGGACGTAGATCACCTCGTCGTAGCCGTGGAAATGGTCGGGCGCGCGCCCCGGTGGGATCAGCCCGATGAACTGCGTCACCGACGCGCAGCCCACCTCGGGAGTCGCGCCGAGCAGAAACGCTCGGCCTGCGGTCGCCTCGCCCTGCTCGACCGCGGTCAGGTCGACCACCGCGTGCGTCGTCGACGCCGGCGCCGGATCGTGGACGAGCACCGAGACCGCGCGCGCGTCGCCGTCGGCCGACCAGGGCGTGCCGCGCGCGACGAAGAGCGCCGTGCCCGGCCGCAGTTCGTGCGCGTGGCCGTCGATCGTCGCGCTGCCGGAGCCGGCCAGGACGTAGACAACCTCGTCGCAGCGGTCGTCCACGTGCTCGCCCGAGAGGAGGTGCACCCTCTGCGTGAACTCGGAGCACTCGAAGAGACGACCGTCGGCCGCATCGGATTCGTGCATCGCGTACTGCATCGATGCGTAACCTACGCGGATGAGCTCCGTCGAGATCGTGCAGCGCTCCTACGACGCCTTTGCGCGCAAGGACCTGGCGGGGGTCATGGGCGACATGCACCCGGAGATCGAGTGGCAGCAGGCGCAGGGCCTGCCGCACGGAGGGACGTATCACGGCCTCGAGGAGGTGCGGCGCAACATCTTCGAGCCGCTCGACGCGGAGTGGTGGGACGAGTTCAGCGCGGTGCCGGACGAATTCCTCGAGGCCGGCGACGAGGTGGTCGTCCTCGGGCGCTACCGGGGGGTCGCGAAGCAGACCGGAAAGCGGCTTGACGTTCCGTTCGTCCATGTCTGGACGCTGCGGGACGAGCAGGCGGTCCGCTTCCGGCAGTTCCTGGACACCGCCGGCTGGGTCGAGGCGCTCAGGATTTGATCATTGACACTGTGGGCGTCACCCATGACACTCACGACTTCAGCGCCAGCCCCCCAGCAACAAAACGTCGTGCCCTCAAAGGCAAGGAGGAAAACGAATGAAGAAGGCAATTGTCGTTGCCTTCGCGGTCATCGCGGCGAGCATCGTCGCCACGGCTGCGCACGGTGGACCGAAAGTGGCCGTGGCGTCACAGAGCGTCAGCTGCAGCAGCACGCTGAAGATCGCGATGGTGACCCCGATTACCGGCGCAGCCGGATTCCTCGGGACGGAGCAGCTCAGCTGGGCGAAGTACGCCGTGTCGACGCTCGCTCCGAAGATGGGTTTGAAGGTCCAGCTGCTTCAGGGCGACACGCCGGTCGAGCAGGGCGCGGCACCGGCCCTGACCCTCGCGCAGAAGTTCGCGGCCGATTCGAAGGTCGTCGGCATCATCGGCCCGTCCACATCGGGTGACGCCGAGGCGTCGGCGCAAACGTATTACCACGCCGGCATCGCGCAGATCTCGCCGTCGGCGACCGACACGCCGCTGACCTACGCGGTCAACGGGAAGAAGCTCGGTACCCCGACGTTCTTCCGGGACGTTCCGGCGAACAATGTCGAAGGCCCGACGATCGCCGCCTACATCACCAACACGCTCAAGGCGAAGAACGTCGTCGTATTCGACTTCCAGGAGCCGTACTCGCAGGGCCTCGCTGCCACGATCAGCTCGTACCTGACGGCCCACGGCGTCAACGTGACCAGGCTCTCGGCGCCGAACACCACGACCGACTATTCGTCCTACGTGACGAAGGTCCCCAGCAACACCAACGTCGTCGTCTTCCCGACGCAGCAGCCGCCGGCGGCACAGACGTTCGCCGAGCAGCTCGTGGAGCAGGGCAAGTCGGCTGTCGTATTCGGCGGTGACGGTGCGGACGCACCCGCGCAGTTCAAGTATCCGGGCGGCTACGTGGCGAACTTCGCCCCGGACATCAGCGGCATCGCGTCCGACGCGGGAATCGTCGCCGGCTGGAAGAAGGCCAATCCCACCATGACGCTGGGCTCCTTCGGCCCGCCGACCTACGGTGCCGTGCAGATCATGCTGAACGCGATCAAGATCGCGTGTGCTAAGGACAAGGGCACGCTCAAGTCGCGCGCCGATGTCTTCCACAACGTCAAGAAGGTGACGATCAAGAACTGGATCCTCGGCGGGACGTTCAAGTGGTCGACGAAGACCAACGATCCGCTGAACGGCCACTTCTACATCTTCAAGATTCAGTCGAACGGCTCGTACAAGCTCGTCAACTAGACCTTGGGACAAGACGGGATGGCCCGGTGTCTGACCGGGCCATCCCGTCTCCTTCGAAGCATTAGCCTGGCGAGCCCTTGCAATTCTTCATCCAACTCTCTCTCGACGGCCTGACGATCGGCAGCGTCTACGCGCTCGTCGCTCTTGGCTACACGCTGATCTACGGCGTCCTGAAGCTCCTGAACTTCGCTCACGGCGATGTCTTCATGGTCGGCTCGTTCATCGGGTACGGAGTGCTCCAAGCGCTCGGGGGTGCGTCCGACCCGGTGGTTCCCGTGTGGCTTCTGCTCGTGCTGGTCACGCTCGCCGCGATGGTCGGATGCGCGGTCCTGGGCGTCGTGATCGAGCGCTTCGCCTACCGTCCGCTGCGCAACGCTCCTCGCATCGCACCGCTGATCAGCGCGCTCGGGGTGTCGTTCTTCCTCTCGAACTCGATGCAGCTCGAGTTCGGGGCGCAGCAGTTCAACTATGCGTCCTACAACTTGAGTGGCGGCGCGCTCTACTTCCACGGCTTCGACCTCGACCACGTGCACATCCCGCTGTTGCGGATCATCACCATCGGCTCCGCTTTCGCGTTGATGGTCGTCCTTTGGTTCCTCGTCAACCGGACACGCACGGGCAAGGCGATGCGCGCGACGTCGTTCGACCGCGAGGCGGCCGCGATGTTGGGCATCGACATCGATCGCGTGATCGTGTTCACGTTCATCCTCGGCTCCGCTCTGGCGGGAGCGGCGGGGGTGATGTTCGCGCTCCGGGTCCCGACGTTCGCTGCCGTCGGCTTCACCACGGGGCTGAAGGGCTTCACGGCTGCCGTGATCGGCGGCATCGGCTCGATCCCGGGCGCCATGGTCGGTGGGATCCTGCTCGGTTGCGCCGAGTCGTACACCGCCGGCTACTGGACGACCGCGTGGTCCGACCTGGTCGTGTTCTCGATCCTGATCGCCTTCATGATCTTCCGCCCGCAGGGGCTCTTCGGACGAGTGGACATCCGGAAGGTATGAGATGAGCGAGTGGCTGCCCCCTGAGTCAGAGTCTCCCGAGGAGGCCGTGCCGACCACGGGCCCCGCCGTCGGACGGGACGAATGGGTCGCGCGCGAGGGTGAGCGCCGGGTGTCGCGTGCCGGCTGGGCCGGCACCGTCGAGGAGCGCCTCCGCCGGGTGCCGTGGTGGGCCTGGCTGATGTTGTTCGTGGCCGCCGGGTCGCTGATGCCGGTGTTCGAGTCCAGCGGGTACGTGCGCCTCGTCGGCTTCAACACGGTCGTCTACATGATGCTCGCCCTCGGGTTGAACCTCGTGGTCGGCTGGGGCGGCCTGCTCGATCTCGGCTACATCGCGTTCTTCGGAGTCGGCTCCTACGTCTACGCGATCTTCGATTCGGCGAAGTTCGGCTACCACGTTCCGTCGATCCTGATCATCCCGGCCGCGACGATCGTGGGTGCACTCGTCGGGCTGCTGGTCGGCCTCCCGTCACGACGTCTCTCGGGCGATTACCTGGCGATCGTGACGCTGTTCTTCCTCGAATTGTTCGAGACGGTCGCGACCAACGGCAACCAGATCTTCGGTCACGACATCACCGGAGGCTCGTTCGGAATATCCACCGTCTTCCCGCTGAGCTTCGCCGGGCACACCCTTGCGGTCCAGCACAACGGAATCTTCGCGGTCTCCTACTACTACCTCGCGATCGTGATGTTCGTGATCGTCTACGTCTCTCTGTTCTTCGTGAACAACTCGCGCACTGGACGGGCGTGGCGCTCGCTGCGCGAGGATCCACTGGCGGCAGAGGTGATGGGCATGCCGGTGAACTGGCTGAAGCTGACGAGCTTCGCCACCGGTGCGGGGGTCGCGGCGCTCGCCGGAACGATCTCGACCGCGCTCAATGCCAGCGTCTATCCGCTCAACTTCTCGCCGGTGGTGCTGATCACCCTCTATGCGATGGTGATTCTCGGCGGCTCGGGTAGCCAGCCCGGCGTCGTCGTCGGTGCCTTCCTCGTCAGCGTCCTGCTGCAGGTCCTGCAGGATCCAGGCCAGGCACGCGTGCTCTTCTACCTCGTCATCGTCGTGGGTGTGATCGCCGCGTACCGCGTCTCGGTCCGGCTCGCGATCGTAGCGGCCTCGACGGCCGTCTTCGGAATCGCCACCCACGCGATCGCCGCGTCGTTCCATCATTCGTGGGTGGACGGCGCCCACGGCGGCCTCGCCGGGGTGCTCGCGAACTGGGTCGTCGTTCCGGAGCGGCTCACGCCGTGGGTCGGCCAGGTGGCGTACTTGCTCTTGTTGGTCGGGATGTTGTGCGCGACACAGCTCCGAGGCCGGCTGCGCCTCGTCACATTGCCGCCCACGCTCTATCTCGCTGCTTTCGTCTGGGAGAACCAGATGATCCCGAACCCTGGCCCGGCGCGGTACATCGTCCTCGGCCTCCTGCTGATCGTCCTGATGATCGTGCGCCCCAACGGCCTGCTCGGCGAGCGACGGGTGGAGATCAACTGATGGCCGAGCGCCTCCTCGAGCTCGACGGCGTCTCGCTCGCGTTCGGCGGTCTCAGGTGCGTCTCGGACCTTGACTTGCACGTCGACGAGGGGGAGATCGTCAGCGTGATCGGGCCGAACGGCGCAGGCAAGACGACACTCTTCAATCTCATCACCGGCATCTACGAGCCCGATGAAGGGGACATCCGCCTCGCCGGAGAGAGCATCGTGGGCTTGCAGCCACACCAGATCACGCGGCGCGGCATCGCGCGCACGTTCCAGACTTTGCGCCTGTTCCTGAACCTGACCGTCAAGGAAAACGTGATGACGGCCGCCTACGGCCACACGAAGGCGGGGATCTTCCGGTCGATGCTCCGAACGCCCGGGATGCGTCGCGAGGAGCGTGAGATCAGCGAGCTCGCCAACCAGAAGCTCGCGTTCTTCGGGGAGCGGTTGATGGGTTACCGCTGGAACCAGCCCGCATACTCGCTCTCCTACGCGAACCGGCGACGATTGGAGATCGCACGCGCGACGGCGACGAACCCGAGGCTTCTGCTGCTCGACGAGCCTGCGGCCGGGATGAACCCGGTCGAGACCCATGAGATCACCGAGCTGATCGGCAAGCTCCGCACCGAGGGCGGCTACACGATCCTCGTGATCGAGCACGACATGCATGTGGTTGAGGGGATCTCGGACCGGGTCGTCGCGCTCGACCACGGCACGAAGATCGCGGAAGGGACGTTCGTCGAGGTCGCGACGAATCAGGGAGTGATCGAGGCCTATCTCGGACTTGGGACGGCTGAAACGAAGTGAGTGCCAACGGTGCCCCTCCGTTGCTCGAACTCAACGCGGTCGACACGTACTACGGGCAGATCCACATCCTGCAGGCGCTGTCGATCAGGATCGCGGCGGGCGAGCTGGTCTGCCTGCTCGGTGGAAACGCGTCGGGCAAGTCGACCACGCTGAAGACGATTCTCGGAATCGTCCAGCCGCGGAACGGAACCGTGTCGATCGAGGGCGAGGACGTCACGAAGCGGCCCACGAGTTATCGCATCGCCCGCGGCCTCGCGATCGTCCCCGAGAACCGCCGCCTCTTCGCGCCCATGACGGTGCTCGAGAACCTCGAGATGGGCGCGTACCTGCGCGGCGGCGGCTCGAAGGAGGACTTCGACCGTGTCTACGAGTTGTTTCCGCGGGTGTATGAACGCCGCACGCAGCTCGCGGGCACGCTGTCGGGCGGCGAGCAGCAGATGGTCGCGATGGGCCGCGCGCTCATGTCGCGCCCGAGGCTCTTGCTGATGGACGAGCCGTCGATGGGCCTCGCGCCGATCCTTGTCGAGCGCAACTTCGAGATCATCAAGCAGGTGCACGAGTCGGGCGTCGCGATCCTCGTCGTCGAGCAGAACGCGAACGTCTCGCTCTCGATCGCCGACCGCGGCTACGTGCTCTCGACCGGCCGCCTCGTGCTCGAAGGAAAGGCTGCAGAGCTCCGTGAGAACGACGATCTCCGCAAGGCCTACCTTGGTCACTGACTGCCGCTCGCGCTTCCCGATCTTCGAGCGGCT
>PLDP01000253.1:0-278 GCA_003136795.1 Actinomycetota bacterium | reverse complement strand
CCGACGATCGGCCAGATCTGGCACGCGCAGGAGCTGCGCGGGGCGAAGGTGTCGATCGTTCCGCCGGATCTCGACGCGTTTGCCGCGGCGATCGACGAGCAGACCGCGGTCGTCTCGATTACGGCGGTCTGTTATCGGAACGGTGCGCGGCTGCCGGTCGAGGAGATTGCACGGATCGCGCACGAGCAGGGTGCGCTTGTGGTGCTCGACGCCTACCAGGCGATCGGCACCTATCCGCTCGACGTGCGCGAGCTCGGCGTCGACGTGCTGGCGGCCGG